>JANNDD010000479.1:0-6595 GCA_031387365.1 Armatimonas sp.
CGGGTGAACTTCCACGACGGTGACCCGCTCCACGCCGTGACCACACCCACGAAGTTTCACGTGAGCTTCAAGTACGAGAAAGACATCACGCTGCACTGGTACCAGGGCACTCCGGCAATATTGAAAGAGAAGGGGCTCGAATCCAAGGGCATGAACAATCTCTTTATTGGTGAGAAAGGCATGCTGCTCTGTGGCTTTGACAAGGCCGAGCTTATTGGCGTAGATCCAGCGACCCCCACAAGCGTCAAGCTTACGAAGTCTCCGGGGTTTCACAAAGAGTGGATCGAGGCAATTCAAGGTGGCAAGCCCGCGACGTGCCACTTTGGCTACTCTGGCCCGATGACCGAGACCGTGCTTTTAGGCAATGTCGCGTTTCGGGCACAAGAGGGCTTCGACTGGGATGCCAAGGCCCTTAAGGCGAGCAGTGTGAAAGCTAGCGCACTACTTCGCCCGAAGTTCCCCAAGGGCTGGACGGTTTAGTTGGCCATAAATCCAATAGAATGAGGAAACTTCCCATCGTCCATTTTCTTATTTATATAGATTGCACGAGTCGTAGCGGGGGCATTATGGAATGCATTACTACCCGTTTTTATTTCGATATATAATTCATTGAAATTTGAAATATAAAATGGTAGGCCATCATCCAAAATTTTTAAATCTGATATAGCTGACCCACAGATGTTACTAATAAGAGACGATCTTAGCATATAAGGTAGATTTTCGAATTTTACTTGCTCATTATTTTTAATATTTGATTTTAGGTAAATTTCACTTATTGTGAGAAAATTAGAGCGACACTCATTGAAACGAAATTCTGGTTTCAGTAAATACTCTCGTTTGTTACTAGCGTTTGTAAGAATATCAGATATTTTATGGGCACTGTAGCTCTCTGTATTTTTAAGATTTTTAATTTCTTTTAGCTCTTTTTTAATTTTTAGTCGTTTTTCAATATTTAGAGTTGCTCTTTCTAGACTTCCTGGTAGTGATTGGATAATATTATTTGCAAGTACTTCAAGATTTTTCGAAGGTGAAATTTTTTTTGGTGCGATAAGTATCTTGTCTTTATCAATTTGTTTTTTGAAGTTGTATAAGATAGTTATAGATGATGCGATGCTATCATCATTTGAGAAGTTTTTGCCAAAGAGCATTAAATTCTTTTCTGCCAAAGAGTCATCAGTTTTGAACTTTGTATTAAATGTAAAATCATGCAATGTGTTGAGATTTGTCATAGAATTTATATCGTTCGAATAATTTTTTGTTGGATTGAAGTGAAAATAATCTCTGAAATTTTTTTGTGTTACGCCTGTGCGAGATTTATATTTAACAGTTAATACTCTATTATTTGCAAATGTCATATCTTTGAGTTCATTTAATTGAATTAATATCCTTCGAGAACTGTCATGAATCTCATTCGTTATGTTTTGAATGCAAAGATTCATAATTATCTCTTGATTTTTCTGGGAAAGGCTATGGATAGCAATATTCTTATTTTTAGGAAATTGTTTAGAATTAATAATAATATTGATTAAATCTGAAGAGCTAGTTTTTATCAAATGGTCTTGGATTGAATTTTTCAATTGATTAAAAAAGAAGATGCATTCTCCGAGAGAGATATCAGGAATATTGGTGCCATGTTCGAAATTTTTCGTTATTAGAATAGTTTTATAACTTCCATATGTACGGACTATTTCACAATCGAAATCCTTTTCAAGGATTCCCGTGAGTTTTTCAAAAGTCTTTATATTAGGTAAGCCTTCTGAAAGAACACATCGATGCGTTTTATTGGCAAGGTCATTGCAGTATTTTGAGAATAGTTCTAACTGATTCATAATTGTATATTTTCTTTACAAGGATTCCACTGTACAGACGGACTAATGTTTACTGGTAAAGTTACCTAGGGGCGATAGCGAGATACCACTGTAATCTTACCTGGCCTACCAATCCTTCGTTGAACCTGTTATGAACATCAAGGCTCTATTATCCCCGTAGCATTACAGGGTCAAGTTGAGAAACTAGAATCGAGAACTTATGTTCGTTCGTACAGTGCAAGGATTCATTATTAAGGATAATTAAAAGAATTACCTATTTACAGTATGGCTGTAAATAGGTAATCTTCGGTAACCTTATGGAGATACGTAAACTGAAGTTGTATGTGTCATGTTACTTGAGGCAGTATAAGTATGAGAAGAGCCTGCTTGACAACTACCTTGCGATTTAGCCCACGCAACAACTTTATATTTGACACCATCCCATGTACCAATTGGGCTAGCTTCTTGGTACTCATATGTGTTAACAGTATCCTGATACGTTAGTGTATTTCCTGTTCCATGTGACCATGAAAAAGTACCATTTGACATTCCGTAATTTCCATCAATTCCCCATAAAGATGGTGTGAATACGGGTGTCTCTTCTGTGTTACCAATAAAAATACTTGTAAAAGTATTTGTTCCCACATTACCACTACCCGAGTATGCACCTACACCTGAACCAGTTGTAGATATTTCACCTGATAGTGTGACTGCGTTTGGAGTATCTGTTGTGTCCCAAGTTTGCCTTATGGTTACTGTGACAGAGCACTGCGCTGCGCTACCTTTTGAGTAATAGTAACTCGCACTACCACGTGTAACCGACGTATTTACAAATGCTCCCATCCCTTCTGCATCTGCATCAATAGTGTATTGTCCATCATTGATTGATGATACCCAGTCAGCAGGATCAGCAGGATCAAAATTTATCGAGGCAACAGTGCCTTCGAAGTCCGCATAAGCCATTGGTTGAAGCACTACCAGAGTTAGTGCTAACAAAGAAATTCGTCTCATCATTTATCTACCACTTCCTACGTTTGACGATGAGCGCACACTCTGTTTGACGATGAGCGCACACTCAGATTAGAATATATCAGATGCTTGGCAGAAGTCAAGGAAATTGATCTGTATCGCTAAATCTTAAAGTGTGGAAGTTGAAAAATCTCTAAAAGCGCTCGAATGGTGTGGTGTGGTTCGGATGCCGTTTCGGGGCGCGGTTTGTTCTCGGGGTTGTACCAGATGGCGCGCAGACCCGCGTTTCGTGCGCCACCCACGTCGGAGACGAGCGAGTCACCGACGTGGGCGGTGTGCTCGGGGAGCACACCGAGGCGCCGGCAGGCGAGGTGGAACTGGCGTGGGTCGGGCTTGGCGAAGCCGGTCTGATCGGGCATGAGGACGGTATCAAAGTGGTGTCCCAGGCCAAGGCGTGCCAGTTTGCCGACATGCGACTCGGAGACTCCGTTGGTGACGATACCTAGCCTCAAGCCGCGAGCTTTTAGGGCAACGAGAGTGGGTTCGGCATCAGCAAACGGCGGTGGGGTCTTCTCCCGCGCCACGCCGTAGTGCGCCGCAAGAGTCACCAGCTCCGCAGGCGAGTAGGGCACCCCTGCGTCTTCCAGTGTCTGTTGCCAGAGCATCTCGCGAATGCTTTCGAGCGATTCGGGGGGGCGCTGATGAATCTCATACGTCCAGAACCGGTGCGAGATGCGCCAGTAGCCCTCCGCAATTGCCTCGGGATCGCCGCCGGGAACCAGCCCGGCAACGGCACGGATGCTCTCAAACATCTGCCCCGTATCGTCGCAGAGTGTGTCGTCTAGATCAAAGAGAACGGCGTGGATCTGCATTATTTTGTCAGTAACACCAGCGCGGGCAGAAAGAGCATTATTTAGACAATTCCGTCTACTTGCGCATAGACATCCACGAGGGGAAGGGAGAGATTCAGGCCGCCGATGAGTAGCGTTGCCTCAAGCCCCTCAACGGCTTGATAGAGCCACAGATCGCTCTCACCCTGCCGCTGGTAGTGCTCAACAGAGGCCCGGTCTTGTGCGACCAAAACATAGTCCGTCAGTGAGGGCAGCGTGCGATAGTCGTGGAACTTATCGCCCCGGTCGTAGGTTGCCGTGGACTCGGAGAGTACCTCGATAATAATTGTTGGGTTGAGCAGCGCCTGCGGCTTGGTGTCGTCGAACACCAGTGTGCCACAGACCACCACTAAATCTGGGTAGGAGTAGCGCCCCGTGGGTGTCATTCGAACCCGCATGTCCGCTGAGGCAATACGGCATCCGCCCGATTTAAGCTGGCTACGTATCAGAAAGACCAGATCGGCCAGAATAAATGCGTGGTTCGGGCTAGCTCCAGCCATGGCGACGATCTCACCGTTGCGGAACTCGTGCTTCATCTCCGAGGCTTCCTCGATCGCGATGTACTCTTCCAGCGTGTACTTGCGGGTGGCATTTGTGCTCATTGTGCTCTCCTACTTTGGCTCCAGCTTCTCCCTACCGCCGAGATACGGACGAAGCGCCGTGGGCACTGTGACGGTGCCATCGGCGTTCTGGTGGGTTTCGAGCAGCGCAGCGTAGACCCGGGCCAGCGCTGTCCCAGAGGCGTTGAGCAGGTGCGGGAACTCGGGCTTTGCGCCTGCCTCGCGCCGAAAGCGAATGCTGGCGCGGCGTGCCTGGAAGTCTGTGCCATCGGACGCCGACGATACTTCGAGCCACTTGCCCACACCTGGCGCCCACGCCTCAATATCCACGGTGCGGGCCATCGAAAAGCTCGTATCTCCAGCGGCGAGCAGCAGCAGGCGGTGGGGGATTTCGAGCGTGTCGAGCACGGCGCTGGCCTGCTGCACCATCTCCGCTTGGGCACTAGCACTCTCTTCGGGGAGTGTGTATTGGAAAAGCTCGACTTTGTCGAACTGGTGCACGCGCTGAAGGCCACGGGTGTCCTTGCCTGCCGCGCCCGCCTCACGCCGCCAGCACGGGGTGTGGGCGACGTATTTTATGGGTAGCACCCCCGGCTCTAGCAGCTCTCCCCGGTGCACATTGACCAGTGCGGGCTCCGCCGTGGGCACAAAGAACTGGTCGCTCTCGGCATCGTGGTACATCTCAGGGGCGAACTTGACGATATGCCCCGAGGCGGTAATAGACTCGCGGGTGAGTAAATACGGGACGCCCAGCTCGGTGTAGCCATGAACCGTGGTGTGCAGATCGAGCATCAAGTTAATCAGTGCTCGCTGCAGTCGCGCCCCGACGCCGGTATAGAGCACAAAGCCACTACCGCTGAGCTTCGCCCCACGCTCGGTGTCGAAAAGCCCTAGCGCGGCCCCTAGATCCCAGTGCGCTTTGGGCTCAAAATCAAACTCTCGGAGTGGCTTGTTCGCCCCACGGATCTCGGCATTGCACTCCTCACCGCCTTCAGGAACATCGTCTAGAACTAAGTTGGGCAGCTTCGAGAGCAGCGCCTCTTGCTCAGGATCGAGGGATTTGAGCGTCTCATCCAGGCTCTGAAGGCGCGATTTCAGCTCTCCCAGGTGGGCAAGAACCGCCGTGGCATCCTCGCCCGCTTTCTTCGCTGCGGCGATCTGTGGCCCTAGCTTGTTCTGCTCCGCACGCAAGACCTCCCACTCGGTCTGCTTCTCGCGGCGGATTTCGTCGAGGGCAAGGAGGGCGTCAATCTTGCTTGTGTCCTCACCGCGCTTGGCGAGGTTGGCTTTAATAGCATCAGGTTCGGTGCGAATTCGTCGGATATCCAGCATAGCGAGTTATTGTATCGCGAGATCCCCCCCGTTCTGATCGGGGTGGTTGACATGGCGCATTCGGGGTATAATCCGAAGGTTTTTGCCGCGCCGATGAAGGCTTCCCTTGAGGATTGTCTTTGGGCGCGGCATTTTTATGAATTCTAATTCCAATCTGGAGAAAAGTTGACCTATGGCAACGCAGAAACGTGTCTGGCTCTTCCGTGACGGTGACAGGAGCATGCGCGATCTCCTCGGTGGTAAGGGTGCAAACCTCGCCGAGATGACCAATATCGGACTGCCGGTTCCCCCCGGCTTTACGATCACCACCGAAGTCTGTACGGACTACTACGCCGAGGGCCGCGCTCTGCCCGCCGGACTGCTCGATGAGATGAAGGCCGCTCTGGCCGATGTCGAGAAGCAGCTTGGCAAGACCTTTGGCGATGTGAAGAACCCGCTTCTTCTCTCCGTGCGCTCGGGGGCTCGCTTCTCGATGCCGGGGATGATGGATACGGTTCTCAATCTTGGGCTCAACGATGCGATTGTAGATGAGTATGTCAAAGTAGCAGATCCGCGCTTTGTGTATGACTCCTACCGCCGCTTTATCATGATGCTCTCCGATGTGGCGTTCTCGGACAAGTTCGATCATATTACGAAGCACGACTTCGAGCATAAGTTCTATGATCTGAAAAAGAAGCTGGGCGTCAAAGAGGACCTGGAAGTGCCCGCCGAGAGCCTCAAAGAGCTGTGCGACGACTACAAGGCCCATGTTCTGAAGCAGACCGGCGCTGAGTTCCCGCAGGACCCGATGGCGCAGATGACCGCCGCTGTGGAGGCCGTCTTCCGCTCCTGGAACAACGAGCGCGCGTTTATCTACCGCCGCAAGGAAAAAATTGACGACTCCATCGGAACCGCCGTGAACGTCCAGGCGATGGTCTTTGGCAACCAGGGCGACGACTGTGGCACGGGCGTGGCGTTTACCCGCGATGCGAGCACCGGCGAGAATGTGATCCTGGGCGAGTATTTAATGAACGCGCAGGGGGAGGATGTCGTGGCG
>JANNDD010000515.1:0-7080 GCA_031387365.1 Armatimonas sp.
CGAGCCCATCCCGATCAGCGATTCAGCGCCAATCGTGCAGCCATGGAGCACGCACGAGTGCCCCACGGTCACGTACTCCCCAATCATCAGCGGCGCGCCCTTCGAGCCGTTGTAGCCGATGTGCGTCACGTGCCCCATCGCCAAGTCCTGGAAGTTCGTCCCTTTACCAATCACGATCTTGTGCACATCGCCCCGCAACACCGCGTTGCACCAGATAGAAACATCCTCGCCCAGAGTGACATCACCGATCACCTGCGCCGAGTCGTGCACAAAGACCCGCTCGCCCAGGGCCGGATAGGTTTCAAGATAAGAAGAAAGCGCCATAGTGACTAGATTCTACCGAACGCGATTGAGGGTTGGTTGCTTACCCGCACGAATTTCCGCTTTCCACCGTTGAAGGAGTGCAGCGTGCTCGGTCATGAGCTGATTGTGCAGCTTCGTCTCGCCTGTTTTGTGGGTCGCCCAGAAGACCACAACCTCATCCAGGAAGTCTAACACAGCTTGTTTCTCCCCTTTTTTCAGTAGTTCCTGCGCTAGGGTCATCTCAGGTCCAAACGAATTTAGCTGTGGCGAGCCAGGTGTCTTCCCCGCAGCAAGAAGATATTTCTTCGCCGGCGCGACTTTGCCCTCACGAAGTGCTGCCAACCCCAAGAGCTGGTTGCCTTCGTAGACCATGTTCCCATAGTTCCAAGATGTCTTGTCGGTATTTCCTTGCAGAAGTAACAACCCAGCCTTCGTCGCGTTCCGCGTGTCTCCCATCTTCAGGGCTCGCTGCCCTTTTATCCGAAGCCCCTGTAAGTACTGAAGTCCCATTCCTGAACCCTGGTTCTGACTCGGGTTCTGGGCGTAGCATGTGGTTATTCCTGTGAGCCAAGAGCCCACTAAAAAAACGAAAACAATTCGGTTCATCTCAAGACCTCTTCTCCAAGCACGTCAGCCTGGCAATGCGCCTCTGACACTTGAGGGAGAGTTCTGGTTGCGCCCAATTTTTTGGAGGCTCCGTCATGAAAACTACGAGTACGTGACTCATAAAGCTGAGAAAGATTCGCCACCACCATGACTTTTGTAAGAGGTGTATTTTTCAATCGGGCAGTGCCCGTGCGAGTGCGGTGGTCGCCCAGGCGGCGGCGCTGATGGAGATAAACTGGTCTTTGCCATGCGGGTAGCCGGACTCGAAGTAGGTCTGGATGGGCACACTGCGGGTCACGACGTGCCACGAGCCATCAGGGAGCTGCTTTTCGAGAAGATAGCGCACGCCTTTCTGGTAGGCCGCATCGGTTGTGGCGAGGCCACCGACTTCATTCAGCGCGACCAGCGCCGTGGCAGTGGCGTAGACATCGGTCTCCATGGTGCTGTTCTGTGCCCAGCCGCCATCGGGCTTCTGCTGTTGCGCCAGCTCCTGCGCCGCTTTGCGAAGCTCCGCCTCAGGAGCATTCACTGTCTGGAGAGCGCGGAGGCGAAACACACGATCCTCGGTGTCCTGTGCGGGTGTCTTGAGCAGCCACGTACGCACCTGTGCAAAGCGCTGCTCCCGGCGCTCTTTCTGCTCGGGTGTACCAAAGACTTTTAGGCCGTACAGCGCGAGATAGCTTGAGGTGAACAGGCTCTGCTGGGTCGGGGGGCGGCGATTGGTCGGCTTCCAGTAGTCCAGCTCACTCTGCCAGCGCAGGAAATACTCCGCCACAGCTCCCGTGGTCGCATCAGGCTTGCACCCCGCCGCGTCGAGTGCCCAGAGCGCGTAGCCCGCCGTATCGATCTGGCCGCCCTGCCCCTTCCCCACAAGATACTGCTTCTGGTTAGTGGCGAGGAAATCCACCGTGAACTTGACCTGCCTGCCAAGCTCCTCCTCGTCTACTTTGAAGCCGCGTGCCTTCGCCGCCGAGAGCGCAAGCATCGTCAGCCCCTGGCTGTGGCAGGTGAAGCACTGGGCACGTTTCTCTCGTGAGCCGCGCGCACCCGCCACCAGCAGAGGCAGCGATTTCTCTACAGCAGCGCGTAGGCTGGCATCGGTGGGAGCAGCCACTTGATTGGGCTTGCCTCCCCGCGCCACGGTGAGCAGCACGAAGAACGTGAGAGTCGCGAGCAAAATTCGTTTCATTATAGTTCATCAACCTTTAGATGCCGTTACGCCATTACGCCAATACGTCATTACACCGTCGTGGCAAAGACCTGAATTTCATTGCGGACGCCTTTAAATTGTTGAAGCCCTCGATCCTGGAAGACGAGGCCAGAGCCATCTACCAAGTCTTTGACGGTGCGGGTTGTGATTACCTCATGGGGCTGTGCAAAGAGCATGATCCGAGCAGCCACGTGCACCGCAATTCCTGCCAGATCCTCACCGCGTGCCTCGCACTCGCCCGTATGGACGCCCGCGCGAATCTCCAGGCCCAGTGCGCGTGTGCGTGCGACAAGGCTCTGGGCACAGCGGACGGCGCGCGCGGGACCGTCGAAACAGACGAGAATACCATCGCCTGTGAACTTTACCAGTCGCCCCCGAAAGCGTGCAACCTCCTCGGTCGCCGCCACATCGTGCGCATCCAGCAGGCTCCGCCAAGCCGCGTCGCCCAGGGCTTGTGCACGCGCGGTGGAGTCAACAATATCAGTGAAGAGAATCGTGGTGAGAAAACGTTCCGCTGAGTCGCCCGGGCGTGTCACCTGCCCCGTTACAAACTCCTCAATGGGATCCACAATCAAGTCATGGTGCTCATCGCGCCAGCTCACATGGAAGTCGCCCTCAAGCTCGACATAGCGCTGACAGTTAGGGAGCCGCTCCGCTAAGTAGCGCCCATGCGCTACGGAGAGCACCGGGTCTTGGGCGGCATGAATTACCAGAGAGGGCGCACTCACCAGGGGAAGTGCCTCGCGGACATCTATCAGCTGGTTGTGGCGCATGATCCGCGCCGCCATCTCGGGCGTGGCGGTGTAGCGCTCCAGACGCGACATGACCCGCAGCTCGGAGTCTGCATCGGGTGCATGCTGGGCAAAACGACGCAAAACGTTGCCCGTGCCCCACTGCGCCTGCACTCCGCTTGCAAATGCGGCGGCGGCTTCGTCCGGTCGCCCGATGGAATAGTCCGGTGCCCAAGCCAGCCGTGCATACGAGCCGTAGACCACCAGTTTCTCGACCCGCTCGGGATACGTCGCCGCAAAAAGAATGGAGAGGGGCCCGCCTTCCGAGAAGCCGCAGAGAACGCATCGCGCGAAGCCCGCCGCGTCCATCACGGCACGAATATCGTCCATGCGCTCCTCAAGCGAGCCAAAGTCTACCGACCTGTCGGAGAGGCCCGTGCCGCGCTTATCAAAGGTGGCCACACGAGCGAAACGTGAGACGCGCTCCAGTCCATGACGATAGAAAGGACTCTCCCAGTTCATGTCCACATGAGAGATAAACCCGGGCACCCAGACAAGCGGAGCCCCCTCGCCCGTCACCTGAAACGCAATCGTTACGGAGCCACTCTGTGCATACTCGATATCTCGTTTCGCGAGCAATGACATCTCAGATCCGCCCCTTTTTTTCTGCACTCAGAGTAAATAGCGTCCAGATCCCTGGCCCTAGAACCAACAAATAGATTCCGAAAACCCTCAACGTAAACGCGGACTTAGACATGGCTTCTTCCTTCAACAAACCACTCGGTTATGGCGGAGTAGGTGTTGCTTGGAATTATAGCGCGTTAGTCGCCTTGCGGGAGCCAGTTGCGCGGGCCTTTTTTTCCTACGATTCTCTAGGACGGTACATGGCTTGGGCCTGAGTGAGATGGGCGATCAAATCGCCCATTTCAGATTAAACGGGTTGCAATACGTCAAACATAATTTTCCGCGTAGCGATCAAAACGATTTGATAGAATCAAGAATGTAGGTGCCCAAAGCCCGACGAAGATACCAAATCGCTCTGCATGTGCTTGTGTTTCAGCATCTTTACCACCTGTCAGAAACCAGATGGTAATAGAACCGATAATAGAGACGAATCCTAAGATAAAGCAGAGGTTACTGAGTTGTTTTAGTTGATTTTTTTTCATTTTTTCTTTCCTGCCTCTACAACGATTCTATTTAAAGTTGGTTCCCATTTCTAAAATCACTGAACCGCCGATTTTTCCCGCCGATTGAAAGCGGCGTCTAGGAGCCTCGTTCCTCGGCTATGAAGTCGCTCCGCGACTGGGAACTCGGTAGTCGCGGAGCGACATTATGTATGGCGCGGAGCGCCCGTAGACGCCCATCCACCCAAAGGGTACCCGGTGTGGGCGGATAACGATTCGTGAGTTTATCCTCTGGCTCACATTTACCAATCATAGCGCTGGCCGTCGCGGGTCATGTAGAGGTAGCCAGGGTGGGGACGGTCAAGGACGGTGGCGAGGATCTTCTCCGCCGTCTCGTCGGTGGATTGGGTTGCCTTGAGGTTCGGGGTGCCGTGCATAAAGCTACGCATCCAGCCCGGATCGAAGAGATAGCTCTCGATACCATGCTCGCTGGCGTGGTTGGCAAGGATCACGGTCTGGACATTGAGAGCAGCTTTGGACATACAGTAGCCGTAGCGCATCTTGCGGTTGGTGCGCCGCGACTGCTCCATGCTGCCCGCCTCCGACGAGATATTGACCAGCTTCTTCAAGTTCCCGCGCTTCAAGTGTCCAAACACCGACTGCGCCACCCGGAGCGGCCCGAGGGAGTTGACATTGTAGACCTCTTGCATCAGCGCAAAGTCCAAGGGGTCACTGATGCCGCCGGTGAAGTCGCCTAGAATCGCGGCGTTATTGATAAGCAAATCTAATTGTTGGCAGTTCTCGCGTAGCTTGTCCGCCGCCCGGAGCACCGAGCGGTCGCATGAGACATCCAGGGAGATGCGGTGTAGTCGCTCGCCGTAGGTCTCGGCGAGGGTGTCGAGCCCGGACGCATCAAGGCCATACTCGCCGGCAAAGACACGAAAGCCACGATTCAGGAGCGCCTCAGTGAGCGCCAGCCCGAGGCCGCGGTCGGCTCCGGTCACATAGGCAATTAGTTCACTCATATTAGGTAGGATACCCGGCCTATCGTGGCGAATCTGTGTGTATGAAAAGAAGATATGTGTTGCTGGCGCTTCTGGCACTGGGCGCAGTGCCGTCGCTGGCTCAGGATGCAACTGTGGCGGGGCAGCAGAAGCCGCTGGCCCTGGAAAAGAGTGTCACGAAGGTGCTCAAGGCGGGCTATCTGCTCTACTTACCCAAGGACTACGGCAAAGACCCGGCGAAGAAGTGGCCCGTGCTGGTCTTTCTACATGGCTCGGGCGAGAGCGGCGCGGATCTGGAGAAAGTGAAGGTGCACGGCCCGCCCAAGCTGATCGCACAGGGACAAGATCTGCCGTTTATTGTCGTCTCGCCTCAAGCCCCTGTCTTTCCGCGCCGTGGCTGGGATGTGGAGACACTCAACGCGCTGCTGGATGACGTGCTGGCAAAGTACTCGACAGACACAGACCGGGTCTATCTCACCGGTCTCTCGATGGGTGGCTACGGCACCTGGGCCTGGGCCACGGCAAACCCCGAACGGTTTGCGGCGATTGCCCCGATCTGCGGCGGCGGTCAAGCGCGGCAAGCATCACGGGCGCTGAAAAACATGCCAACCTGGGTCTTTCACGGCGGGAAAGATATGACCGTCCCGATTCAGGAGTCGCAGGACATGGTAGATGCGCTCAAGAAAGCCGGGGCCATGGACGTAAAATTCACCATCTACCCAGAGGCAGGCCACGACTCTTGGACCGCTACCTACGACAACCCGGAGTTCTTCACTTGGCTGCTGGCACACTCGAAGAAGAAGCCTCAGTGAGTCACAGGCTCTACGTGGTAGACGCGTTCACCGATAAGCCGTTTGGCGGCAACGAGGATCTCGTGACGGGTTCGGCACACTGTGCGCTGGGGCCGTACTGGGAGGCAAAGGAGGTGGCATCGTGCGCCTGAGTGTACGCGGCGAGCGGTTTTTTCTCTGCGGTCAGGCAGTACTCATCAGTCGGGTGGAGCTGTTTGTGTGAAAACTCAACAGGATCGCTCACGGTAAGCTCACCACCACGCAAGAGCCAGTAGAACTCAGGCAAGAATACCGTGCACGACTCGTCCCGCATTGACCGTTGCGCGCTCATCGCGACCGTTGTGTTTGTAGGTCAGCTTGAGGTGATCAAAGCCCAGCAAGTGCAGAATCGTGGCATGGAGATCGTGGACATGCACAGGGTTCTCGACCGCGCGCAGGCCCATGGCATCCGTGGTGCCGTACGCAGTCCCTTTCTTGATGCCCGCTCCGGCCATAAAAGTCGTGAAGCCCCACGGATTATGATCACGCCCGTTGGTTCCCTCCGTCATGGGGGTACGGCCAAACTCACCGCCCCAGATCACCAGAGTGGAGTCTAAGAGCCCCCGTGCCTTGAGATCCGCGAGGAGCCCGGCGACAGGCTTATCGGAGATGCCACACATCTTGGCGTGGTTGCCCTCGATATCCGCGTGCGCATCCCACTGGCTCCCGGTGCCGCAGTAGAGCTGCACAAACGGGACACCCCGCTCGACCAGCCGCCGTGCCAGCAGGCAGTTAGTGCCAAAGCGCTCGGTCTTGGGGTTGTCTAGGCCATAGAGCGCCTTCGTGGCAGCACTCTCTTTACTGATATCCACGGCCTCGGGCGCGGCGGACTGCATCCGAAACGCCAGCTCGTAGGCTTTTATCCTCGCCTCCAGCTCGCTATCATCGGCGCGGGTGGCTCCGTAGTGGGCGTTGAGCTCGTTGATAAACGCCAGCTTGCTTTTTTGTCGGGCCTCGCCCACACTCTCGGGAGTCGAGAGAGCGAGAATCGGGGTTTTTCCGGGCCGAAACGGCGTGCCCTGATAGGTGGCGGGCAGAAACCCACTGGCCCAGTTTTTCGTGCCTCCCAGCGGCTCGCGCTCATCTAGTAACACAACATAGCTTGGCAAGTCGCGCTTCACACTGCCCAGGCCGTACTGCACCCACGAGCCCAGCGACGGTCGCCCCGCCAGAATCGAGCCGGTGTTCATCTGGCAGACCGAGCCGACATGGTTGAGCCCATCGGCCCAGCACGAGCGGATCACGCACAGCTCATCGGCGTGTTTTGCAATC
>JANNDD010000517.1:0-2240 GCA_031387365.1 Armatimonas sp.
GTCAGAACAGGTGCGACCGGTGCGAAGACGTAGTGCCGTTCCGATTTTGGGTCTTGCATTGGCAATTTTAGGGGGGATTGGAGCGATCTGGCAGTTTGAAACGCACCGTTTGCCGGTGAAGGAGCCAGCACTCGCTGTGAATCAACACTACCAGGCGGCGGAGAGACTTATTCAGGAAGGTAAATGGGACGCTGCGCTTGCGGAAGCACGCAAAGCAACGGAGGCAGCTCCCGAGTTCCAGCCGGGTTATAAACTCCGAGGAGCCTCTCAGCTTGCACGAAAGGAATTCGAAGCGGCGGCGCAGTCTTACCAAAAGGCATGTCAGCTTCGTCCCGCAGATACCGAAGCGAGACTGGGCTTGGCAACGGCGATGGAGGCTCTTGGGGAGAAAAAAGAAGCGATCCGTCTTTACCGCAGTATCGCACAGGACCCAAAAAGTGTTATGATTGAGAAAGATCAGGCTGTGTATCGCCTGAATGAGCTTAAATGATGAGACAATCTCCGACTATGGCGGTGATCCGCATTCAGAACCGCCGGTGGGAGGAAGGGAAAGCCCCTGCCCCGCGCGTCGAGATCAAGCGGGTTGAGCGGGTGGTTGCTCCGCGTAGTGCCCCCTCGAAATCTCCCGCGTTCCGTGTGGTGGTGAAGGTAACTGTCTCGGATAGACCGAGAGCTGTGCGGCATGCGGTGCGCGAAGCCTACCGGGCAATTGCTGCGCAGGACAGTATTTCCGTGGCGCAGTTCCGCAAGCTTCAGGCGAGCCTGTCAGGGATGAGTGCTCTGCTACGAACCACGTCGGCATCGGTTCAGGAGCTGAAGCAACTCCAGGCGCGGGTGCTCCAGGAGCAACGGAGCGGGCAACAGGTGAGTGTCGAGGTGGAAGTGGAGCAGACAGTGGAGGGACTCACCCGAGACCTTCGGAAGTTTGCTCTCGCGAACCTTCGGCTTGTGGCGCTGCTGCCCGAGTTCGTAGACGGCAGCCCCGCGACCATGCGCCGCGTGGAGTCCGAGACGGTCGGTGCTCTGGTTCAGCAGAAGTTCCGGGTGTATGATGCGGCCTATCTTAACAAGCAGGGGCTTCTCAAGATTACCCCTTCTGTGGAGAGCCAGCCTGAGGCCGTTCTGACGACTGCGGGGAGCCGGTGCTTGGCCAATACGGTTCTCACAGGGCGCGTGGAGACGGCGCTGTCTCAGGAAACCAATGGCATCGTCTCCTACAACGCCACGGCAAACCTGCGGGTGGTGAAAGTAAGCACCGGCCAGGTGTTGCTTGCTCAGAAGTGGTCGGAGCGGGGCTTTGGGCAAGATAGGAGCCAGGCGGCGAACAAGTCGCTCGATGCCCTGGCTCAGACCGTTGCCCGAGAGTTTTCTGAGGCACTTCAGAAGCGCTTCGAGGGCTTTCCGATCACAGTTGCAGTCGCTTCCCAGCGCCCCGAGCAGCTCCAGGAAGTGGAGCGCTATCTGCGCGGTCTGTCGGGTGTCACTTCGGTGGAAGCGGTTCCGCAGCCCGAAGGAATGGCTTACCGGGTTGTCAGTGTTGAACAACCGGCGGCGTTTGGTGTTCAGGTTGAGGAGTCGGGCGACTACCTTGTTATTGATTAACGGCCCGACGCGCTTGCCGTGGCCCCCTTCCATCGTCTCTAAATATTGTTTTATGTGTTTTATGAACTCAGCTTCAGGAGCCTTACGTACATGATTCCTACTCTTTTACTGCCTTTGCCCATTATCGGCATCTACGCCCCGTCGCCCCGTTTTTCGCAGACCGATCTGCGCTCTGTCGCTGCGGATCTTGCCAAGCAGCTACTGGCGGATATGGATATTCTAAAACTCAAAAAAGAGACGCTGGTCGTCGCGGAGTTTGAGAACATCAACGGTCAGGGCGACGCGGTGCCGCGTATTTTTCAGGATTTTCTGATCTCGGACTTCATCCGCCAGAAGCATTTCAAGGTAATCGAGCGCGGTCAGCTCAACAAAGCCCTGGCGGAGCTAAAGCTGGGTGTCTCGGATTTGTACGATCCCAGTAAGGTAAAGAGCCTCGGCAAGCAGACGGGAGCCGCCTATATCCTGATGGGCAGTGTCTCTGACGTGATGGGGAAAGTCTACTTCACCGCGCGCGTTGTCTCCATCGAAACTGGCGAGAGCATCGCCTCGGCGGATGTGGCAATGGAGCAATCTGTAGGGAGTTCCGCTATTCCGAGTGGGGCTGGAAATAAAAAAACCATCCCAGAGGAAGTAATTGG
>JANNDD010000522.1:0-6454 GCA_031387365.1 Armatimonas sp.
GTCTCCTTCGAGGCATTACGGTGCGGGTTATGACACGTCACACAGGTCAGCTTATTGGCGCTCTCTTTAAAACAGCGGCTCTGGGCAAGGCCATAGGGCTGAAAGCGGTTAGTCAGCTTCTTGGATGCGGTGGGCATCCCCGCGACATCGTCCTCGGTGCGATGACAGCGGCCACACAGAGTATTGAGTGCCGTGCCGGTTGCTCCCCGCAGCGACGAGATCGCGCGATTAGGCGGCTTCACTCCGTTTGGCCCTTTTTGCATCGCAGAGACGTGCTCGGCTCCGGGGCCGTGGCAAGACTCACAGCCCACGCCAAAGAAGCGCTTCTCGGGCAACAGCGAGGTCAGAGGCAGGGTGACTGCATGGCAGCTCAGGCACTGACGTGTCGCCTCCTCTTTGTGGATGGCGCTTCCCAGGCGCCGGGAAACCTCCTGTATACCCGGGGTGAGGTGCCACTGTTTTTCGTGAGGGAAGTAGCTCTGCCGGATCTCCGCACTAGTCTGCTTGAAGACGGCCAGAAATGTAATACCCGTCTTCCCGGAGCCGAGTGCGAGCTGAAGGGGCAGTACCGAGGTGGCAGAGTGCGCCACTAGCCTGCCGCCGTCAATGGTGAAACGCCCCTCGCCAGGCACGATACCGGGTGGGGGTGCGAGTGTTCCCAGGTCTGCCACCGTCGCCTCACGCAGGGTTTGTGCATGATTGCTCTGGTGGTGGCTCTCAAACTCACTCGCATGGCACGGCTGGCAGGCCGCCGTGCCCGCGTAGGGGGTCGGCTCTAGCAGCACCGCCTCGGGTGCGAACACCGGCGACGGCGGCTTCTGTGGGGTGCAGGCCAGCGAGCTGAGAACCAGGAGCGGCAACAAAACACTCCAGCCTTTGGGGATAGCAATGCGCATGATGGTACGGTTAACGCGGAATCGGCTTCCCGTCGCGCAGTGCCGGAAGCCATGCACTCCAGCAGCGTTTTTCGTAGGCGGCCTGGGAGTTGTTTTCGTTCTGATGGCCCGCAATAGGAAGCAAAATTAGCTCTTTGCGACTCTTGATCTGATTCGCGGCGGCGATAATTCCCTCAGGCGGGCAGGTCTCGTCAATCAAGCCGCAGCCGATCAGCACGGGGCACTTGATCCGCGATGCGAAGTTGGCGACATCGAAGTAGCGGCTGGCTTCGCGTACTTTATTTTTGTCTTTGTTGCCTGCGTTGTTGACCCACTGTGGCCAGCCGGGCGAGCGGCCCACATCCGGGCCGAGCATGTCGCAGCCCGCGGGTACCGAGGCGAGGGCGGCGGTGATCTTGGGGTGCAAGCCCGCCGTCATCAGCGACTGGAGCCCACCCTGACTTCCGCCCATCACCACCAATGTCTTGCCGTCCCAGTCCGGGTGCTCCGTCAGATACTGTGCAGCGCGGTAGCAGGAGAGATACATCCGCAGGAAATAGCTGGTCTCCGGGCTGTCGTTGCCGATGGCGGGGTAGTTGCTCAGCGGCCCACGGCTTTGTTCGTCGTAGAACGCGGGCGGCTGGTCAATCGGAAGATCATGGGCCTCGATATTAAGCGCCAGCCAGCCGTCGGCGGCGCGGTCCGTGACCCAGTTTTTGGGCAGGCCATAGACTCCGGCCCACTGGACAATGAGGAGCGCGGGGAGCTTGGTCTTGCCCGCAGGCTGAGCCGTGTGCCCCTGGATCTTCGTCCCCCGGATATTGTCCATCGTGATCTTGGAGTACAAAACCCCGGCCTTGCCGGATATCCCACGCTCCAGCCTCGGATTGGTGGGGACGCGCTCGAGCTCCTTCACTTTCGCGGCCCAGAAAGCATCGAAGTTCGCTGGCCGCTTCGCCGAGATCATGACTTTCTCCGGCGCCGCGACGGCACCGCCTCGGCTGCGTGAGCCCTGAAGGACAAGAAGCAGTGCGCCCGGTTTTTCAAAGCGCACTTCGACGGTGCCAGTGCCATTGGCAAGCACTAAACTCCCCTTGCTCTGCTCTGTCAGGCCGCCTTTTTTGACAACATAGTCCACTTTTTCAGGGGGCATGCCCTCGCCGCTCCACTTCACACTCCAGCGAACCGTCTCGCCCACTCGATAGACGCCATCAGAATGATCTGCCGTGACCATAAAACGCGCTGCTTGCATTGCATATTCCTTTGACTAGACAAAAACAAAAGCCTTCTGATTTTACCAGAAGGCTTTGAGAGCGGGAGACGAGACTCGAACTCGCGACATTTTGCTTGGGAAGCAAACGCTCTACCACTGAACTACTCCCGCAGTGCCTACGATTCTATCGGGTTTTTGTTGGGTGTGCAAGGCTCAGTAGACCCGCTTGCCGGTCCATTCCTTGTTGGGTTCCTCGCTGCCGCTGCCCCACTTTCCCATGAACGACTCGCCGTCGTCGCTGAGCACAAACCAGCCTTCCCCCCCGGAAGTCCCATGCTCCGTCCAGGTAAACGTCAGCCGATCTCCGATGAGTATTCCCTCGATCACTCCTTCACTGGAGGGGTAGCTGCCTGTGACACGGTTGCCATGAATCTCCAAGGTCAGCTCGCCAAACGTAGCACTCCACTTCCCTGAAAAAGTTCTTGTGCCGCGTCGCGTGAGTAGATAGACCGGCTGGAGCTTGAGCGCGTCTTTGACGGACTGGGCAGGGCCATCGGGAAGCTGCGTGGCCAGGATCTCGGACTTACCTTCCTGCACCGCCCCGACTTTTCCATAGAGCTGTGCCAGGCTGAGGGCATACTTGACCACATCATCGCCGCTCCAGCGCTTGCCACGGGGCGGCGGCGGGAGCCAGAGTTTAACCCAGCTTGCGCCCCCGGGGATGTTGCGAACCAGCTCCTTGAGCCAGTCCTCCACCCGGCTCGCATCATTGACGGGCTGATTAGGCGGCACCACCCGCGCCCCAGCAAGCGTGGAATCGGCAAGTAGGCGCACATCAACGCGCTCGCTCACCTCGCGGAGCAGCGTCTCCAGAGCACGCACACTAGCAGGAGCCTGCTCCTGCTGGATCACAATCGGCGGAACGAGAGGAAGCATCATAGAACCTCATTTGACCACGGTGAGAGTCAGAATTGTACTGGAAGGTAGGTTCGCCGGAAGTGCCCAGGAGACCTCCAGCACTTTGCCGAAGTGCGTGTCCGTAACCACAGCCATGCTTTTCTCTCCCAGTGCCGTCTCCAGCTTGACCCGGAGTCCATTGAGGTTCCAAGTCGGGCCACCGAGTGCACAGCCCGGTGCATGCATGAGTAAGCGCAGGCGCTCGCCGCTGCGCTTGGGGAGCTGTATTTGAAGAGAATCCCCGACAATCGTTGCTTCCGCGCCGTTGGTGCCGTGGACGAGGAGCCAGCCGGTTGTGCCATCGGGCAGGCGCCAGTGGATCGTCCCCGGTGCGTGCTGCTCCCAGGTGCGGGTGAGGCCCGTGGTCGCTCCCATCATCCAGGTTTTCTCCAAGACACACTGCACCGGGTAGATTTTCCCGGCGCGGGGGACTTTTCGCTCTAAACGACGGGGCTTGTCAAATGCCTTGAAGTGCGCGAGGGCATCAGGCGGGCAGCGCAGGCCCAGCGCGAGAAACATCGGGACGTAGGCCCACTCAAAGCTGCGATTGCGCCAGTCCGCCGGTGCGGGCGCGGTTTTCTTATCCTGGGTGAGCAAGAGGATCGCCACCCCTGTGATGGCGGTGTACTGCACCATGTCCATGCCGTAGGCGCGGGTAAAGGGCCCACATAGGTTGCGCAGCCCCGCGTGGTAGAGCTGCGCCGTGTCGCGCCAGAACGACGCTTCCATCGCGCTGGCGGCTTTCTTGCTCTCTGGCGATGGTGAGAGCTCACGCCAAAGCGCCAGACCCATCGCGTCCACACCGCCGTAGGTAGGGGAGTTGTCTTCGATGAAGGTCTGGTATTGATTAAAGAGAACGGCGACTTGTCTTGCCTTCTCCGCGCCCTTTGCGGCAATCTCAGGTTTGCCGAGCTTCGCTCCGACCCATTCCTGTAGAAACGCACTCATTAGGGCGATATTGGTGTACTCCGGCGTCACGTTGCGCTGCACCGCGCCCTCCGCCGCAACCAGCAGCGCTTCATCGATCTTCTCGATCAGCGCCTTGGGCAGGAGCTTACCATAGCGCTCCCGCGCCACAATCAGCCCCACCCCGATAAACTCACGCCAGTTGTGGTCCAGCGTTCGCCCCGTCGTCCCATTGTCACCCGGCCAGACCCCGAGCCACAGACCCGGCTCGCGCTTTTGCAGTCCGACCAGCAGCTCCAGCACCGACGCAGCCCGCGCAGCGTCACTCTGCTGGTTGCGGATCAGCAAGCCAACCGTCAAGTACACCGCCGAGCGAGTGCCCTTCTGGTCTAAAAACGCCTGCGTCTGCGCGGGAGTCCACACCGCGCCAGGAGCGGGGAGGAGAAAGTCTAAAAGCTCAGCTTCGAGTGGTGTCATGGCACTATTGTACCGAGGAAAGATCGGGTGGGAAATATAACCTGCTTTTAAAATCATGGGTCTACAGTGCCGCTATGATAGCGTCAACCCTATTTGGAGGCATTGCTATGAGCGACGAGGAACTGGTTGTGGACGAGGAACTGGTTGTGGACGAAGAGCAGGTTGAGGAAACCGACGAAGTGACCGAGACCGAAGAGGTTGAGGAGACTGTGGAAGTCGAAGAGTCTGAGGACGAGGAGACCGAGGCCGAGTAGGTCTGCGGTTTGCGCGATTGTGCCAGTGGGCAACGGGAGCACGGCTCCCGTTGCCCATTTTTGTTTACAGACCGAGTGTCGCCCGGAGAGCGGGCTTGTCTTTCAGGGCCACTTTGGCGAGCTTGACCAGCACCGACAGATCGTCCTTGAGAGCAGAGAGGGCGGCGTTCTGCTCCTGCGTGCTCTGCTGCGCGGCTCCCTTGGCGTCTTCTTGTACTCGGTTGGCTCCGTCGGTGGCCAGGACAAACGCTTCTTCCTCGGTGAGTTTTGTTTCCCCATACCCATATTGCGCTAACCCGGCGGCGATGTCGGCGTTGGCGCGAATGGTAACAAAGAGGCGCTTTGCCGCTTCGAGGTACTCCATGGCCCGTGCGGGAAGTGCCTCGCCCAGGCCGAGCTGCACCAGCCGCGCTTTGTCTTTGGGAAACGCCGCTCTCTACGATGATTCTCCGAAGTGAATTGCCGAAATTTTACCTCTACAAAGGTTTTTTGTCTAGTAGGTTGATTCTCCGACGGTTATTTTGCATTTAGGGCACACTGCGCAAAAAGATGATCCAAAATTCCCAGCAGACGAGGCGGATCGGTGATGGCGTAGGTCTGAGTTCC
Source organism: Armatimonas sp. (assembly GCA_031387365.1). Classification (GTDB taxonomy): domain Bacteria; phylum Armatimonadota; class Armatimonadia; order Armatimonadales; family Armatimonadaceae; genus Armatimonas. Next base: position 5,289 of record JANNDD010000522.1, read on the forward strand.
AAACCAGCGCGGCTGAGTGGTGCGCAAATAAAACTGCCAGCCCTGCCCGTTGGTGACAATCCCATAGACATCCAGGCTCTTCCCGGTTTTTGTGTTCAGCTCCGCGCACGTCTGCATCTCCACCAGGCACTGTGCCAGCCCTTTATCAAAATCGTCTTTCTTGGCTTCGGTCACGCACACAAATGGCGTTGTGGGAACCGCCCCTCGTGGCGCAACCAGATAATCTAAAAGCCCGCCGCTCCGCTCCCCCTGAATGGTGGTCTCTTTGAAGATACGCAGGTTGGTGTAGGGTTGGCCCGCTTCCTCGAAAAACGCGTCTACTAAAAGCAGCTTCGCCCCCTCGGAGCGTGACGTATCAAAGAGCACGAGGCGGCGCATCTTCTCCTCAAAAAACGCACTCGGTTCTTTAGTCGCCGCAGGGATTTTCCAGGCTTCCGTCTCCAGAATCCCCACCCACTCCAGGGCGCTTGCCAGATCAAACTCCGAAAAACTCTTGCGCAGCATCGGGTTAAGCAGGCTCCTGGCTCACATCAGCACTCCGCGCATGACGGATGCGCTGGATATAAAGGGTGCCGCTCTCTTCCCCCTGCACAGGATCGAGTAGCGTGAAGATCACGCGAAAGGTTACCGAGGGGGCTGGTTTTTTGTCTGGCCCTCGGTAGAGCAAAATGCGCGTTTCCTGTCGGCGACGCTCTTCTTCTGACTCACAGCGAGGCAGGGCACGCGGGCCGGGAAACCGTGTTAGATTCGCGATTGCGAGGAGCAGACCTTCGTGCCAGCGCTCCGCGTACTCGGGGCCGCGCAGACGCATCACAAAGAGAAGTGCCTTTTCTCTATCTTGCTCTGCGGGATCGGTTTCGAGTATGTTCCAGCTCATGCGGCCTGAAGAAGCTCTTTGGCTTTTGTGCGTGCAGCTTCAGGGTTAAAGGAATGCACCTTGCCTTCCTGAATGGCAAGATACGCCTCGTCCAGAGCCGCTTCATCCTCCACGGACAAGAGCATTTCGTCTCTCTCAGGCTCCAGATCCCCAAAAGCGGCCTCGATCATGGTGGCGACACGGCGCAGTGCCTCAGGGTCAGCGGAGATTCTTCGAGCAGTGGCCGGTGAAACGTCAATCGTCAGTGTCATATTCGTATTTTACCTCCTGTTAACGGGGCCGAAAAGGC
>JANNDD010000540.1:0-1172 GCA_031387365.1 Armatimonas sp.
ATCGGCGCGGGAAGCGTCGTTTTCTGTAAGACCTTAATGTCGGATATTATGGCGACGCCCGCTCTGCACGGCTGCGAGTTCGCCCAGATGAGCCCCACCGAGAGCAAGCTACGCCGTATGGAAGCCTTTGGCCAGCGCATGCTTGCGGACAATGGCCTGCCCGGTAGCGTCTGGGCGACGACCGACCGACGCGAGGCGATCAAAGACGCCGACTTTGTGGTGGTGATGATCCAGGTCGGGGGCTTTCATGCCTACGGTGTGGACTACGAGATTCCTCTGAAGTACGGTGTGGACCAGTGTATCGGCGACACGCTCGGGCCGGGCGGGCTCTTTCGCGGCCAGCGGCATATCCCCGTGCTCGTGGAGATTGCCAAGGACATGGAGGCACTCGCAAAACCTGGCGCGATCCTGCTCCAGTACGCCAACCCCATGGCCGCCAACTGCCTGGCACTCGGCAGAGTTTCTAATGTCCCGTTTATCGGGCTGTGCCACGGCGTCCAGACCACGCTGGACCTGATCGGCGGCTACTGCGGGGTTCCTAAAGACGAGATTTCTTTTGTCTGCGGCGGCATTAACCACATGGACTGGTTTCTGAAGCTCTCGCACCACGGGCGCGATCTCTACCCCCAGCTCCGTGAGTTATTCGAGAAACCCGAGTACTACAAGAACGAGAAAGTGCGCGGCGAGGTGTTTCGGCAGTTTGGCTACTTCATGACCGAGTCCACCGGGCACCTCAGCGAGTACGTGCCGTGGTTTCGAAATAATCAAAAGGCGCTGGATCTCTACTGCGATGAGCCGGGCTTTGGCGGCGAGAGCGGCGCGTACTACAAGTGGGGCAAGGCGATGGCCGAAAAGTACGAAAAGCTTGACCCACTCCAGTTCGAGAGCACCGCGATTGAGGCGCGGTCGGTAGAATACTGCTCCTATATCCTAGAGGCCGTGGTCACCGGCAAGCCGTTTCGCCTGATGGGCAATGTGCGTAATGACGGCTACATCACGAACTTGCCCAACGGCTGCTGCGTCGAAGTGCCCACTTTTGCCGATGACACCGGCCTGCATCCCACGGTGATAGGCGACCTGTCCACAGTGCGCCGCGCTCTGCCAGACCAACATCAATGTCCAGACCCTCTGTGCCGAAGCCGCGCTCGGCGGTGACCCAGAGCATCTCGTTC
>JANNDD010000560.1:0-5824 GCA_031387365.1 Armatimonas sp.
GCCCGTGACACAGATCCCGACCCACAGAACCGCTCCGGTCACAGAAAAAAGTAAGAAGCGACCGTAGGTCATCGCACCCATTCCGGCGACGAAAGGCATGAACGTGCGTACAATCGGGACAAAGCGCGCCATGATAATGGCTTTAGGGCCATGCTTGGCAAAGAATGCCTCGGTCTTGTAGAGATTCTCGCGCTTGAAGATTTTTGAGTTCGGGTTATTAAAGAGCCCACGCCCGAATTTCTTGCCTAAAAAGTAGTTGCAGTTGTCCCCAATAAGTGCCGCTACCATCAGGAGCGGATAGAGCACCCCGAGCGAGAACGCAGGTTTATCCCCCGCCGCTAGCGCCCCTACCGTGAAGAGCAGCGAGTCGCCTGGGAGAAAGGGCATCACGACGACACCTGTCTCAACGAAAATAATTAGAAAAAGCCCGCCGTATGCCAGTGGCCCCAGAGACTGGAGCCAGGCAATAATCATATTGAGAATCTTAGCCATGCCGTGTCAGTATACCCGCATCTACTGCCTACGCTTTTTCTAAGCTTTCGTCAAAAAGGACTCCATCCATGACATATCGTGTGGGGCTAAAGCAGGAATCGGCGGTCGGGTATAGTCAATCTCTGCGGCGTAGTTGCCTTCGTCGTAGGCTTCGTTGAGGGCTTCCTGTAAATCAAGGTAGATATCAGGGCGATCTGGAGTGAGAGGGATGCGGACTTCGGGGAGCGGGGTTCGTAGCGAGATCGGCCAAACTTCAAACTGCTCTAACTGACCTGCACGGTGCAGACTGACGCGGTAAGGCAGCGGGGGGATTTCTTCCGTGAGCGGAGCCGCAACCGTGTACGAGCCCGCGCGAAGGAGATCAATTTCGAGCAAACTTGTACCGCTCTGAACCAGGAGTTGTTGTTTATGCTGATACGCCTCCTGGCCCCGTCCCACTTTATTTGCGTGAGAGAGAATCTCAATCACGGTGATGATACGATCTGGTTTTCCAATTGCAACAATCTCAATAAAGCGTTGTAGGGGTTCCTGTTGCCAGGCTTGTACTAATATCGGACGTACCCATTTTTCCACACGTGCACGAAACCCCTCAGGCAGACGTTGCGTGAGCTGCGCTCTAATGCGGGTCATTAGGCTAACATAGACATCTTCCCAAAGATCGGGGGCTTCCATATAGGGATCCATTCCCGGAAAATGCGAAGGCATTGGTTACGCTCCTTTACAGAAAGTATACTTCATAGGAGCCACTCCAGTACGGCTCCAAACGGATGGTCTTCCAGGATACCGAAGCACTTATGGCGGCCTAAACGTGCCTTGGAGACGGCGGGGCTGGTGATGCCACACAGAAAGCGGGCTAGCTGTCTGTCTTCGCCGAGGGCTTCAGGATAGGTGGTGCGAAGGGATTGGACATCGGTTGTGAGTGCTGCTGGGATTTGCCGGGGTAGTGTCGGTTCGGGGAGGCGCTGGGCTTCGCCGGTGAGACAGAAGGAGCAGTGGCCACAGGGTGTGGCACGGCGCTCGCCAAAATACGCCGTGAGTGCGTTGGTCTGGCAGCTTCCCAGCCCAATGAGCTTCACGACTTTAGCGAGCCGCACCAGCTCGTTCTTCTCGCGCAGCACAAAGCGGGCATTGAGCTCGTCGGTGAGGGCTTCGGTGTCGTCGGTGGGGTTGAGCCTAAAGAAACGCTGTCGCACATCGGCGGTGCGTAGCTCGATATGCCCCCGCTCTTCGAGCACTTCGAGTACACGGACAATGCGACCGCGCTCTACCGCGAGGGATTCTGAGGCCTCCTCTGGGTTGAGCTTGTACCAGAGCCGCCCGTGTTTTGCGGTGAGAAAAACATCGCTGATAAGCTTGCGGTGTGCCTCGGGGAAAGCAGCGGCGATGCTCACTGGGTTCTGATTGGGCAAGGGCCGGAACTCGTAGGCGGCGTAGAACGGCGTGCCCTGTCGAAGAACCCCGTTGAGCTCTAAGTACGTCAGGATAGTTTTCAGGACGAGCTGGCGAATGTCGTGGCGGGTGCTGAGATCGTAGAGGGCGACATCGAACTCTGGGCCACGTGAGAGCAGATCCGTGAGGAGCGAAAAAAGCGCGGTTCTTGTGGGTGTGTCGCCGTAGACAAAGTTCTCTAGGGTCGGGACATCGTCTAGGCAGGCCAGAATGTGGCAGATGGAGTTTGCACCATCGCGCCCCGCACGTCCGATCTCCTGGCTATAGCTCTCCAGCGACTTGGGCAGGTTGTAATGATACACATAGCGCACATTGCTCTTGTCAATGCCCATTCCAAATGCAATGGTTGCTACTACAATGCCACGATCCGATGCCATCCAGCGCTCTTGAACGGCGCTACGATGCTCATCTTCCATCCCCGCATGGTAGGGCTCGGCGGGCAGGCCATTTTCACTGAGCATCTCCGCAAGGCGTTCGGCAGTTTTCTGGAGTGTCACGTACACAATACTAGGGCCTGGGGGGCGCTGCTTGAGGATGCGCAAGAGCACACCATCACGCTCTGTAGCCGTAACAGGGCTTGTCGCCAGCTCTAAGTTGGGGCGGTAGAACCCCGTGACAATGCCATCATCGGCTGTGATTCCAAACGCGTCATGAATGTCTTTGACCACTTGTGGCGTCGCCGTCGCCGTGAGCGCCAGCACCCGCTCGGCTCCGTAGCGCTTTGCCGCATCGGCGAGTTTTAGATAGTCCGGGCGGAAGTTATGGCCCCACTCTGAGATGCAGTGTGCCTCGTCAATGGCAAAGAGCGAGATCTTCGTGCGCGCAAGCTGGCCCAGAAATCGCTCGTTGTTAAAGCGCTCTGGTGAGACATAGAGCAGCTTGAGCGTCCCACTTGCTAGCCCCTCCCCGATGCTTCGTACCTCGTCGAGACCCAGCGAGGAGTCTAGCCGGGCCGCCGGAATGCCCCGGGCGGTCAGAAAATCAATCTGATCTTTCATCAGAGCGATGAGGGGGGAGACGACAATAGTGACGCCGTCAAAGCACAGCGCAGGGAGCTGGTAGCACAGCGACTTGCCGCCCCCCGTGGGAAAGACCGCGAGTGCCGAACGCCCTGCAAGAAGGGTCTCCACGACTTGCTCCTGGCCCGGTCGGAACTCGGAGAAGCCAAAGTATTTCTCTAGAAGTTGTTTTGTGTTCATCGTCTGTATAACGGTTCAGGCTACCCGATTCTTATAAAATGCGCGAAAAATATTTCAGAGAAAGAGAATTGACATTCGTGTTCCGGGTCGGGCATACTGCGCGTAGTGTTTGGAGTGGAGGGCGGAGTTAAAATCGTTAGCCTTTCAAACCTTCGGGTTTGAGCCACGATGTTTCGTCGTGGTGGCCGTAAAGCTCGCTTTACATCACCGGTCGCCGATGCGACTCAGCGCAGGCCGCACTAGTGCATGCCTACTTTGCGCGCTGAGGAGCCTGCGTCCACGCCCAGTAGGCATGCACTAGTGCGGCCTGCGCCTACAGTGATCGTCGCCGGTCCCTGCAGGATAGTAGCGATTCCGCCCTCCACCCAGACACACTTCCTTTTTGTGTCGGAGATGACCATGCCAGAGCCAGATACCGATTTACTCCGTTTTGTGAAAGAGTCTCCCCTTGCCTTTGGCTCGTGGCAGGGACTCAAGTCACTCTACAAAAAACTTGAAGCCGATAGTGATGCAGATCCCGAGCTTCTCGGAGCACTGATCGCCCGGTTGGATGGTGCATCACTGAGCCAGCGTTTGGTGCAGGCTCGCGTGGATATCGGACGCGCCCAAAATATTGTGGGTATCGCCGCCCAGGGGGACAGGCTTGCAGTTGCCTTGAACCGTTCTTGGAACAATCCGTATCTGTCCCTGCTGGATTTTAATGTTGCCGATAAGCTCAAACCCAAGAAGGTTGGGATCGTCAAGCTGGATAGTACACAACGCGAGTTTCGCCAAGTGCTCTGGTGTGGCCCGCTGATTGTCGTGGTCTATGCAGCAGGGATTCAAATTTACGAACCCGAAAAAGACACACTCAAACCGCTGGCCTTTCTTCAGCAGAGTAGTCTCCATGTCGCCGCGCAGTTTCCCTATCTCTATGTGGTCGTCAAAGATGCGCTCCGTATTTTTGACCTGCGTGACATTCACGGCTCGGGTGCGACTATCGAGCTGCGCGGAGCAAAGCAGGTTGCCGTTGGTGAGGGCTTTGCTGTGGTTGTTGGTGATGGTGCGGGCTTTTCCTGGAACCGCTTACCGACGTCCGGTGGACTGAAGGTGCTAGATACCCGTGAGCCGAGGCAGGCAAAGATCGTTGGTGAGTTTCCACTGAGTAAGGCTAAGGCTGTGGCTCTGGAGGGGGAGTCTGCCTTTGTGTTGACTCAGACCGACAATCGTACGCAGTTCCTGCATCGGTTAGACCTCCGTGAGCTGGCTTCTCCGCTACAGGCAGGGCATATCGAGCTGGATTTTAGGTACCAGTACGGTAACCACGGGGCAAGGCTGTTGGTGTACCAGAGTATTGTGATGGTGGCAAACCAGCAGGAGACGCATCTGTTGGACGGGCGGGAAGCCACTCTGAAGCTACTGCCATCGCCCCGGGCCGTGCAAGCTCAGGGCCTTACTATTGGGGGGGACTGGCTCTACACCTACTCCTGGCAGGGGGTTTCTTTGCTGAGCTTGGGCTATCCCGAGCATCCCACGCCCTACGGCACGCCGCCCTCGGCACAGACTCTGGGCTACATGAAGCGCCGTGCACGACGGCATCTGCGCGGCTTGGCAGGCTCCGACCCGAAGCGCTTTGTCGAGCAGGCCTATCGCACGCTCAGTGTCATCACCGAGCCGCTCGATCCCACGCGCCACTGGATCGCCTACGACTTGCTCTATGCAACGGGCAAGCGCTTTGAGCAGAGTAGCCACGGACGTGGGGCGTTTGTGGAGAAGCAGGCTCTTGGTCTCTCGATTCGTCGCCTTGAAGCTCGTGGGGCGGCGGCATGGACGGCCTATCCCGAGCTTGCTGCCAAGCTCTATCTGAGTGAGAAATGCCTTTGGCAGGCGCGGGAGCTGGCGCTCAAAGCCTTGCGGGCCGCGAAGGCCGAGGTACCTAGTGCCGGGGGAAGCGGTGTCGCGACAAGCTCACTCTTGCTGACTGCCTACGGCGTTCGGGAGCTGGTTGGGGCGAAAAAGCTCACGCCCGAGCTGGCGGCGCTAGGGTTTGCGCGCGCGGTTGCCCGTCAGCGAACGAAGCTCTTGCCCGCGATTGTGCGCCACACAAACGCCGACGCGAAGTGGCAAGCGACTTTTGTGGAGTGTGTGCTCCGTGCGAGCGATCCAAGCAAGCTCCGGCGCTTCGGGGCCGTTGCGGGGCTGGTGGCGGAGCACTTCCCCGAGGCGGTGGGCGGAACGGCGATTATCCGACTCGTGCCGGGACTCTTGGTGACGGGTAAGCTGAATCTGCGAGAGCTGGCGCTGAGTGCGGCGAGGTCCGTGGACGAAGGCACGCTCGAAGAATGGCTAGAGCTTCTGCCGCATGTCCGGGAGAGTGACCGTGAGGCGCTGATTGCGGCTCTGGAGGCGGGAGCAGTGGGTAAGAGCCTCGGTGAGCCTGTTGAACTCATGGAGCATGAGAACGCTCTGGTACGTGAGGCACTCTGGAGGCTCTTGGCGGCATCAGCGACGGAGAAAGACGCACTGCGGAGCCTCTGGGACGACTTGTTGCTTACTTACTCCTTCACCAGCGCACAGCACACAGCAATGAGTTCCGTTTATGCCTTGGCAACTTTAGGACGGGCAGGCTTTACGGCTGATGAACTCGCACGCCTTCTGACGGAGCGTCCGTTTTTAGTGGGGTTGCTCGATGCACAGGCATTTAC
>JANNDD010000564.1:0-4043 GCA_031387365.1 Armatimonas sp.
TTCCGCGATCCCTCAGGTACCGAGTGGGGAACTCACCTCAAGGTCACCGAACAACAGAGCATTGTCCCCCTCTGTGCGCACTCTGTCTCGATAGCCGTCGCAGCACTCCTTCCCCCAGAGATCTCATGAAGCACTGGCCCCTCTGGCTCCTTGCCATGCTCGTGGGGCCACTTCCGCTTGTCTTGAGAGAGCCCTTTGCCGCATTCGTGGGGCCAGTGCTTCTGGCAGACGTCAGCACCTTCGTCCTCTCCCCTCTCCCACGCCGCGAGCGCCTGAAGTGGGGAGTCTGCCTCAGCAGCATTGCCACGACGACTCTCTTTCTCACGGTGCTGATTCTTGGAGCCAGAGGAGGTAGGGGAACTTCAGGCATGGGGGTTCTCACCCTCTACTGGCTTCCCTGGTTTCTCTTGTTCTCGCTTCCCCTCGCTTTTATCGAGTGGCGCTCCCAGACACTTCTCGCGAAAGCGCTCACTGTACTAGTGCTCCTGCCGTTTCTCTATCTTGGCTCCGCGCTCCTCACGTTTGATCTTCGAGGCGCCACCTACCACGCCTACCACGAAACCCCAGACAGCCTGAAGCGCGAGCCCGCCCTCGGTCCCCGTGCCTCCATGATGGCCTACATGATCGCTCCTCCACAGGGCCCTTGCTTTCTCTTTTCCTGTGACTACAACGGAAATGAGTGGGTGTGGAAAGTCTATCGGCCTCTGGTGAAGCTCTGGTTCGATGCGCCAGGCTGCCGCTACTACGATCCGGACAAAGCTCCGGTGGCCCGATGAAGCCTCTTATTCTCCTGCCTGCTGATCTCCACAGTGCGTGGGCCGAGCGAGCTGCCCGCTAACTTGCAAGCACTGCGAGCGCACACCCAAGCAGGCGAGGCAGGTTTTGAGGGAGTGCCCCTACTGAAAAATCGCTTTGCCCGCTGGACAGCTTGGGCGATCTTAACCTGGGAGCTGAGCCCCGCTGCACAAAGCGTGCAGACATGGCATCTTCATGGAGACTTAGATAGCACTTTCCAGATAGGCAATGTTCATCCAGACGAGATTGTTCCGGGAGGCGGCCATGTCCTGCCCATGACACATCCCGATGCAGTGGAAGCGTTCTTGCGGCGTGCCCACAGACCGCTCCCGTGTGGTAAAATCCCCATGAGTTCGCAATAATTAAAGGCATTTACTTTGGAAGAACAGGCGGCACGTCAGTTTCCGGTAGGCAGTGAGATCATCGAGATCAAGCAGGACACTACCGGCAATATCAATAAAACCTATCTGGTCACCCTGACAGATAGTGAGCGGTTTATCCTCCAGCGGATCAACAAGAGGGTTTTCACTCAGCCTGAGCTGGTGATGCGCAACATCCGCCGGTTTTCGGAGCATGTCGCCCGTAAGCTTGCTGTTGCCCCCATTGATAAAGGCCGTCGCTGGGAGACGCCACAGGTGCTGGCTACGCGCGATGGCAAGGATTTCTGGATCGATGCTGAAGGCGAGTACTGGCGCGCCCTGAGCTTTATCCCCCGCTCCCGCTCCTACAACACCGCGCAGAATGAGGCCCATGCCTACGAAGTGGGCTTTGGGCTGGGCGCGTTCCACAACCTGATCAGCGACATGAAGGCCGATCAGCTCGCCGACACGCTGCCGGGTTTTCATATCGCGCCGGGCTATCTGGCACACTTCGATAAAGTCGCCGCCAACCATAGCACCGAGATAACAGCCGAGGTGCGCCACGGACTGGCGTTTGTGGAAGCGCGGCGCGGGCTTACCCATGTTCTAGAGGATGCCAAGGCGTCGGGCAAGCTCCCACTGCGCCCGATTCACGGCGACCCGAAGATCAATAACGTCATGATGGACACCGTCACCGGGCAGGCCATTAGTATTATTGACCTAGACACCGTCAAGCCCGGCCTCGTGCACTACGATATTGGCGATGGGCTGCGCTCGGCGTGCAACGCGCTGGGTGAGGAGACCAAGGACTTCGACGCCGTGTCCTTCGAGCCCGAGCTTGCCAAGGCAATTCTAAGTGGCTACTTAGAGCAAGCCCACCACTTTCTCACCCCCGCCGACTACGAGCATCTCTTCGATGCAATTCGCTTAATTGCCTTCGAGCTGGGCCTGCGCTTCTTCACGGATCATCTCGCGGGCGATGTCTACTTCCTCGCGGATCACCGGGGCCACAATCTGGAACGCGCGCTGGTGCAGTTCGCACTGTGCCAAAGCATCGAGGCGCAAGAGAGCACGATCCGTAAGATCATCGCCGACGCGCTGTAGCTCCCCCGTTGGAGGGGGGAGCCTAGAGAGCCTTCGGCTACAAAGGCCGTTCCGGCCATACAAATCCGTAAGTTCGTATTTATGGGCGGCACGCCCTTCGTAGCCGAAGGCTCTCTAGCACCGCCGTTCCCATCGGCGGTGCATCGCGTCTGCCTACCTCCCCAGTGTCACCGCCCCAATCGTCACGGTCTCTTTGTTCTGTGTGAGGCGGAGCGTCAGGTGCTGGCGCTTCTCATTGCCGCGCCCGAAGTTCGTGATTATCGTGGCCTGCACAGTCGTGCCGCCGGTGAGTTTCTGCTCGCTGCTGCCAAAGTAGTTAGTCTGAATTTTATAGACACCAGGCACGGCGCGACGGATCATGTAGTCCTCGGGGCCGTAGCCGCTGGTGAAGTCCTTGGAGAGCTTACCGCCCACTTGGGTTAGATTATGGCTGTAGAAGCACTCCTCGCCCGTGGGCTCGATCACGTGCAGATCCATGTCCGAGCTATCCGAGTCCCAGGTCATCACGATCCGCACGTCACACGTGAGGTTCTGGAGCAAGCGGCGATCAAAGTGATGGCGCGCAGTCGGGTGTTTTGCCACAATCGCATTGGCCTCGGTGAGCGCAATGACCTCAATACCGTCGAAGCGATCCCAGTGGCGCATCACGACGGTGTGCAGTAGCTCCAGCGCCCGCTCGGTTTGATTTAAGTCGGCGCACACCAGTGCAAGATCGCGGTAGCTCTGGGGCTCCTCAGGGCGCAGGCGAAGAATTTTCTCAAAAAGTGTGGCGGCAATTTGCTTTTCTCCAAGCTGTGCCAGCCGGTGCGCTAAAACACGCAGCAGAGCCGCGTCCTCGATCTGCAAGTCCGCAAGGGAGGTCAAGACGCGCAAGCCCTCGGCTTGGCGACCAAGCTGGAGCAGCAGCTCCGCGCAGTCGAGATAGAACGCGGGCGTGTCGGCGTAGCTCTCGCGCTCTTTTAAGTACGCCGCATAGGCACCACTCGCCCCGGCGGCCTTAAGCGTCTTCAGATACGGCGCATCCGGAGTCCAAGGCTTGATCGCGATTCCCAAGTTCATCGTATCTGGCGCAAGTGCACCGGGATTTTTGGCCAACGTGGCAGGGCTCATAGGAGAATTGAGCTTATACAGCTCCGCCAAAGGATCGGAGTTTGCCCGCCCCGATGTCGCCACAGCCGGTTGTGCGCCACGGAGCATTACTGCTCGGCCCTGATCCCGGTTCGCGCTGGCACTCTCTCCCGCAATGACCTCCGCAGGTCGAGGCGCGGAGAGCACGGGCGCTCGTGATCGCGATTCCACCCCGTCCCTTGTTCTAAGCGCAGGCGGTAGCGTCATCGAGCGCACGTCGCTCTTTTTGGCGAACTTGGGAAAGTCTTTCTTCCACCAAGTCGTGCGCTCGTTCCACTGGGCGAGCACGCTCTGGAGCTGTAGGTCGTCCTTGATCCGCTGGGTGTTCTTCTCCGTTTTCTCGCGGCCCAACCAGGCATCATGCAGCGCGGGGCGGGTGCGGGGCGGGGCGATATTGTGCTCGACGTACTGCTCCAGGGTTTCCAGGACAATCAAGGAGGTTCCGGGCGTGACGAGATTGAAGTCCCGGCCCAGGGCGAGCAGTGCTTCGTGGTTTTCATCGGGCAGGAGCGCCAAGCGCTCGACGCGCTGGGCGGCCCACTGGCGGGCGATGAGGCCCTGCGCCGAGCTTCCCGTGCGCGAAACGGTGACGGGGTGGCGTGCGATAATCTGTCCGCTGGGCAAGCCGTAGATGAGCGTCAACTTCGCTTCGTCGGT
>JANNDD010000584.1:0-2018 GCA_031387365.1 Armatimonas sp.
CGGTTCTGGAGTAGTGTCTCCAGCGCCTCCTGGATCAGCGCTTCCGACGTCGCATCCAGGCTGCTCGTGGCTTCGTCTAGGATTAAGAGCTGTGGGTTTTTAAGCAAAGCGCGTGCAATCGAGAGTCGCTGACGCTCGCCACCGGAGAGCCGAAACGCGCGCTCACCCACGATGGTGTCGTACCCGTCGGGGAGAGTGGAGAGAAACTCGTGGATGTGGGCGGACTTGGCGGCGGCGATCAGCTGCTCGTCGGTGGCATCGGGGCGAGCGTAGAGTAGGTTCTGCCGGACGGTGGCGTGGAACAAAAATGTCTCCTGGGTCACCATCCCGAGCCGTGCTCGCAAACTTTCAAGAGAGATTTCTCGTAGATCTAAGCCGTCGAGCGTGATCTTGCCCGAAGTGGGGTCAAAGAAGCGCGGTAGCAAGTAGGTGATGGTTGTCTTTCCCGCGCCACTTGGCCCCACCAGTGCCACGCGCTCGCCGGGTGCAATCGTGAACGAGACCTCCGCCAGGGCGGGAGTCGCGGCGTTGGGGTAGGAAAAACCGACACTTTCAAAGCGCACCTCGCCGCGTGTTTGCGTGAGCATTTTGGCCGTTGGAGTGTCGGCGATCTCGGGTGCTTGATCGAGTAACGAGAAGATGCGCTCAAAGATCGCCAGGGCGCCTTGCACATCCACATAGACATTCGCTAGGTTTGCCAGCGGGCGGTAGAGGTTCGCTAGATACGCCACGATTGCTATGATGCTTCCTAGGGTCAGCCGCCCGCTCAGCGCCTCAATGCCGCCAAAGAGATAGATCAGCGCGGGGCCTGCCACCGAAAAAACGCTCAGGCTCATGAACAGCCAGCGCCCGGCCAGAGTTTGTCGTAGATTGAGCGACTTCACGCGTTGCGTGAGTTTCTCAAAGGCGCTCGCATCGGGCCTTGCCTGGCCGTAGAGCTGAGTCAGTAGCATTCCTCCGACATGCAGGCGCTCCTGCACAAAGGCCAGCAAGTCCGCCTGCGTCTCCTGCGCCTCAGTGGCGAGCCTTCGCCGCAGCTTCCCGACGAGCTTTGTCGGTAGATAGAGGCCAGGAACGACAATCAGCGCAATCAATGCCAGCTTCGGGTTCATCCCAAAGATCACGATAATAGTGGCAATCACGGTCAGTAGATTATTGGCGATACTAATCACGGTGCCCGTTGCGACGCCCTGAACCGCTCCGACATCACTGCTCACCCGCGCCACGATTTCCCCGGCGCGGGTATTCGTGTAGTAGCTCAGCGACATCTGCTGGAGGCGCAGAAATAATCTATTGCGCAGGTCGTAGAGCAGCCCCTCGCCGACTTGGGCGCTCAAGAAGCTCTGCAAAACCCCGAGCAGGCCCATCAGAACATTGACTCCGAGGATCCCGCCCACGAGCCAGAAAAGCAGGGCAGGTTGGTGCTTGGGAATCGCATCGTCGAGAATCCCGCGCACCAAAAGCGGCGGCACGACGCCAAGCGCCGCGTTCACTCCCAGGCAGGCAAAAATTCCCAGCCAGAGCGTCTTGTACGGAGCCAGGCACGCAAGCACGCGCTTGAGAAGCACCCGATCCAGCGGCCCTTTTGGCCCCTCACCGCCCGTGTTTCGGTTCTGCAACCCGAACGTCCGAGGCAAGCCCCCCAAGCTCTGATCCGGTCCTCGCCACCCGCCACCTACACCCATGCGCTCATCATACCGCCCGCCCAATCGAATTGGGCGTCTGCAGTGGCACTGCGTGCCGCAAAGCCCGTACCAGGCTACCAAATCTATTTCCTAGCCCGGCACGGGCTGTGTCTCCCGAAGGGCGATACCCCGTTCACGGGGTACGATAGAAGTATGGATGAAACGACGCGCTATGATTTGATTGTGATTGGCTCCGGCCCGGCGGGCGAAAAAGGAGCGGCGCAGGCGGCGCTTCTGGGCAAGCGGGTGGCGCTGATCGAGAAGGGACAGCATCTAGGGGGCGCGGCGGCCAACACAGGGACACTGCCCTCCAAAACCCTCCGGGAGACGGCG
>JANNDD010000609.1:0-5126 GCA_031387365.1 Armatimonas sp.
GAAGCGATCTCGATAATGATCGAGACATCATTGACCCCTTTGATTCCCTGCATACACGCAACCTCGCCCAGTGCCATACCCTTGATATCTTTGCCCAGAGCGCCGGGCAGATCGTTGACGGCAGCTTTGATCAGCGCCGTCGCAGCGCCTGCGGGTCGGTAGCCCCAGTTGACATAGTCGCGGCCGTACTGGTAGTCGTACTCCTTGGCGAGCTTTTCCACGGCCTGCTGCCCCAGCTCGCGCCCCTGCGGGTCACTGAAGCCAAAGATGGCGAACTTCACTTTACGCATCATCAAGTGGCGCACCGTGGCCTCGCACTGCGAGAGATTCTCCGCGAGAGTTCCTGCGGCAAAGTTGCAGGCGACGATCACAATCTTGTTCTTGGCGGCGGGATCGCTAGCCACTTTCTCGATCGTGTCGTAGAAGCTCCGTGTCGCGGGTTTTATGTTGGGCTTAGGCAAGCCTTTAGTGACGCCCGGGGCCAGAAGCGGAATCGCAATCACCACGATCAGCAAGAGGTAGAGAAAGCGACGATCCACATTGTTGAGAAATTTCACTAGAGTTCCTCCTCGAAGTAGGAGCCGCGCTCCAGGGAGAGCCAGAGACGCAGAGAGGTTGCCAGTGCGCCCACTGCGAGTCCGAAGTCAATCGCCATTGTCGCTGGGGAACTGGCGCGCTTCTGAATCCAGTCGCCGATATTATCCAGCCGAAAGTTTGCCAGTACCTCGGTCTTGCCATCGGGAAGCCAGTTGGTGAGTGCCTGCCCAATCGGGACATTGCCTAGCATCACCAGCGCAGCGGCGACCAGTAGAATCGTCGCCTCGACGGAGCGAATCCGGAACGCCCGGTACGCGGCGGAGACGATGTAGAAGGCAATAATTGAGAACATCGTGGCATCGAGATTCTTCATCAGCCCATCGTAGAGCAGCACATCCAGGGTCTTAAAGGGCCCCGTTTTCACGTACTCCTTCCCGATGTGCGCCACCGTCATCAGAACAATCCCCCCGATTAGTGTCGCCGAGTTGCCCCAGCCGGAGCGCTTCATGGCGATATTGCGAAGGTGAACCGACATCAGCGAGTAGATCCCCAGGCCAATCGCGAAGGCTTGCAGCGCATTGGAGATATCCGAGACTTGCTTGAAGTACGGTGTCAGGAAGTTCTCCTGCGCCGTCATCTTCTCAACATCATCGCTGGTGAGAGGCTTCTCGGAGGTCGCAGGGAGCTGTTTAAGAATCAGCCGCGCATCTTCAGGAGAAAGCTCTTTGAGCTTGGTCTTCGCCGATTCATCTAAAGTTGCCACCAGCTCAGAGTCGGCGAGTGGCGTGTTTTCCGGCTGGTACTTGAGCTTCTTAATGACATCGGCTTTATTTGCGACTGTCGCGTGAGTGGGCCAGAAGAACTCCACGGCGTAGAAACAGCCCGCCACCAGAGTCACCATTGCGATCAGTGGCTTACGCAGCTTATTGGGCACCAGGGTGAGCAGAAACAGAACCACCGCTCCAATAAGCAACCCCACAAAAATCATTCCATAGTTTCCCATATCTACTTGCCTCCTTTCGCACTCTCTTCAGGATCCACCAGGAAGTTGCTCACATTCTGATCCGCAAACAAATTACGGAAGAGATGTTTATTCACAAACGTAGTGCAGAGTGAGCCAATCACAATGGTCGCTAGAATGCCGATCTTAACCCTATCTTGCGCCACAATGGAGCCGAGCAGTGTCGGCTGCCGGGTGAGATAGGCTGTCGCGGCGTAGTACTCATCGCCAATAATCACGTAGTCGCAGGCGGCGATAAAGAACGGGACTTGCGTGGTTGAGGGAGTGCCCGCCACTTGGATGGCCCCAACCATGTTGGCGTTCTCCGCCATGATCAGCGACTCGGCAAAAAACGTCCCAAAAAGAAACGTCGCGGCGAATTTCTCGCGCTGGATCATGCCCGCCACACCGGCGGCGTAGGCGAACTGCTGGTTGGACAGATAGCGCACATCATCGGGAGAGTAGGCATCGCCCCGCCCGGCTTGCTGGTAGGCGTTGGAGATCGTATCCTCGGCGATGGGCAGCATGGCGGAGTTGTAGACCGGCATCTGAACACGGGTTCCGTAGCGCGCCGCCGACGATGCGACGCTGGCACAGATCGCGAGTGCCTGGAGCGTAATAATATCAATGCCATCGGAGAGCCCGGTCGAGAGCAAGATCCCTCGCCCCATCTCCACCGCACGTCCCACGGCTTCATCAATGGCCGAGAGTCCGGGGATGCGCCGAATAAAATACTGCTTTCCCTTCTGCGCTGAGACCACGGTCACCACAATGACAATGGACATCAGAAGCAGCAAGATAAAAGCAGGCCAAGTTGAGTGGTTCATACTGTTTTATCCTCAATGCGACGGATGAGTGCTTCGACACCGTCTGGCTCTGCCAGTAAGCGCCCAAAAAACTGCATCCGGTTCAGGCCCACCACGGGGCCAAAAAGTGGGGTGAGTGCGATCATGCTCTGCGAGAGAATAAATGCTAGAGGGCGGTGCATCTCCAGCGCAATAATCGCGGGGACGCTCAGCCCGCGCTTCACGACTTGCGTCGCAATACTCTCCAGGAGCTCCTCGCGCTCCGCCTCCGGCAGGGGCTCGTTCCACTGCGCCAGGCTCATAGCTCTCCCCCTTCGCGACGCCGGAGGGGGCCGGGGGGAGGCAAGAGTTTCTTCACCGTCTCTCGCACAAGCGCTTCGTTGCCCTGTGAGAAACGTAGACGAATTCCCCGGAACGAGTCTAACCGAGAGGGAATCTTGAGGGTCGAGAGATAGACCCCGTCTTTGCCCCGCGTCGCACGGCGAATATCGCTCCAGAGTAGCTCCAGCTTAATGGCCGGGCCACAGGAACAGTAGGCTTTTTTGTTAGTCAGCTTGTAGTCCACGGGAAATAGATACTCCGCCATTGCCCCCGTCAGGGCGATCATCGGGAGAAACAGTCCCAAAGGGTAGGGAAACGCCAGCCGCCAGAAGGCAAACGCGAGCCCATAGCCCAGCGCTACGAGGCCGATCTTCTGCGGCTCGTCCCGCAAACGATGGATACGCCAGGCAAGAATCACTTCCTCCCTAGTTTCTTTAGTTTCTTTATCCTCGACCACATTCATCAAAGTCAAATCGGTGGGAGTATAGCCGCTCTGAGGGGCGTTCGTCAATGCACTCACAGTATTAGGTACGCGCACCTGAGTCCCCTAGGGGACGGATCACCAATAAATCTCCGCAGGACTTGCGAAGAATTTAAGCCTATGGTAAACTCATGACCAGAATACGAATCCAGTCACATGATACAAAAAGAGAACAACTGCACTGGTGGAGAAGAAACACGGCGCGCTATCTTAGAGGCAGCGCGTAAGCGTTTTTTGCACTATGGCTTCAAGAAAACCACCATTGACGAGATCGCGTCGGACGCGGGAATTGGTAAGGGGACGGTCTATCTGCATTTTGAGACTAAAGAGGCACTTCTTCTGACACTGGCGCGTGAGGTGAAGCGCAATGTCACCGACCAGATGCGTGCCATTACGGAGTCGTTGGCTTCCCCTGAGGAGAAGCTCCGCCGCATGCTCATGGCCGCGATTCTTTCAGTTCACGATGTTGCTCAGGTAACAGTGCACGGAACCGAGCTGGTTGATGAGCTGCTCTCGCCGCGCCTCATGGCGTGTGGTCAGCCAGAGCGCCAGGCACAGCTCGACCTACTCACCCGCGTGCTCTCCGAGGGCGAGTTTGATTTGCCCTGCACACCTACCGAGGCGGCCTCGCATTTCTTGCTCGCGATGGTGCCCTTCTTCCCGCCCTACTTGAACCCCTGTCACGCTAAACCCTCCTGCCGCAAGGGCCTAGAAACGCAAGCGAGTGCGATGCTAGATTTCTTGATCCATGGAATCCGCAAGCACTAAAATTTTCAGGGAACCTACTGACCACAAAACGAATTTAGTCATCAGGAAATGATCATGCTAAACACAAAAACCGTACAAGCCGAGATATTTGAAAAGGTGATTCTCCCCCACGAAGCGTCGCTCTACGCCCCGGCGATGGCGCTCACTCGCAGCGCCTCCGATGCCGAAGATTTGGTACAGGAGACGCTCCTGCGCGCCTTCGACCGCTTCGATACCTACCGCTCCGATGGCAGCCCCCGGGCCTGGCTACACACGATCATGCGGAATCTCTTCTACAATATGTACCGCAAGAAGTCCCGCGAGCCACGACAAGTCCCCCTTGAAAATGCCGACGGAAGCTCAATCGAACAGCCGACCGCGCCCAATGCTTCTCCGGAGCGCCAGGTGCTCTCACAGCTCGAAGGGGCTGCACTGCTCCAAGCCGTCCGCACGCTCCCTGAGGAGTACCGACGCGTGGTGGCGATGGCGGATATTCAAGGGATGGCTTATCAAGAAATTGCCCAGGATCTGCACATTCCCGTGGGCACCGTCCGCTCCCGCCTCTCCCGTGGCCGTGAGCGCGTCCGTCGCTCACTGACGTCCTGGCATCCTGAGACCGTCCCCCCTCTCTCAGCCCGTGTGCTGGTGAACTAACCCCCTACCGCCCTACAACCGTAGGCAAACCGCGTGCGCCACTGGTCGCAACGGCACGCACGCCGAAGAGATAGTCATCTTTAGAGAGCGGGAGCACGGCTTGGGTCGCGGAGAAGCTCTTGCTGCCGCTCCAGTCAAACTCCGTCGTGCGTCGCCAGAGAACGTCGTAGCTTGCCGCACCGTCCACTCCCGCCCACTGGAGCGTAGTTTGTGCACTCAGATCCTGCTTGAGGGTCACACGCACGGGAGCGGATGGGGCCTGAGCGAGCTCGGAGAGCCAGGCAACGGCTACTTGCGCAACACGAGCGAGGTAGTTGTAGTCCACGAACTCGGGCAGGTCGCCGTAGGTCACGCCTTTCTCGGTGCGAAGATCCTGGTGCTGGTGCCGCCAGTCCTCGCCGGGTTCCGTGAAGCGCACGGACGCCGGGAAGCCTGCTGCCAGAAACGCGCTGTGATCACCGCCACGCCCGTAGCGGTCGTTGCGTAGCGTGAGTGTTACGGAGATTCCCTTCACTTGTCGCCGAGCAGAATCTGCAATCGCACGGGCTAAAGTCCGAGCCGGTGAGTCGCCGTCGGTGCC
>JANNDD010000681.1:0-2286 GCA_031387365.1 Armatimonas sp.
GTCTTTGAGGCAACAACGGGTAAACTCTTAGCCGAGAACCCCATGGACACCGAGGGCTCGGATATTCGCTCCAGTATCGCGGTGGCCTACAACAATCTGTTTATCCGAACCAAAGACAAGCTGTACTGCGTGGGGAAGTAAGCCCCATTTGATCGCCCCTATGGGCGGAACGCCCTTCGTGTCGCGAAGCGACAAAAAGACGCCCCCCGGGTACCCTCTGGGTGATGGGGGCGATACAAAAATGACACAACAATTTCGTATCGCGCCAGGGAAGCTGGCAAATAAGCTCAAACAAGCCTGGCGCTTCAAGACGGGCAAGCCGATTCTCTCGTCGCCCGTGGTAGATGGTGCAGGGCGAGTCTTTTTTGGCTCCGAGGATAAGCGCGTCTACGCCGTGCGCCTCGCCGATGGTAAGAAGCTCTGGAGCACCCTGACCAATGGCGAGATCGAGGCATCGGCGCGGCTGGTGGGGAAGCTGGTCGTGATTGGCTCGTCGGACGCGCGCCTCTACGCCTTCGATGCCGCCACGGGAAAGCTCGCCTGGAAGTACAAGACCGACGATAAGATTCTCGGCGCGGCCAACCTCACCACGGCACCCGACGGCAAAACACCCTGGCTGATTCTTGGCAGCTACGACAACCGTGTGCACTGCGTGAACGGCCTCACCGGAAAAGTCAACTGGACCTACGAGACCGATAACTACGTCAATGGAATGCCCGCAATCTCCCAGGGCAAGGTGGTCTTTGGCGGCTGTGATGGCTTTCTACACGTCCTAAACGCCGCTGATGGCAAGAAAATAAATAGCATCGATGTCGGGGACTATATCGCGGGTTCCGTGACCATTGACGAAGGCCGGGTCTACTTAGGGCACTACGGAAACGCTGTGGTCTGCCTGGATCTAGCAACGGGCAAAACCCTCTGGCTCTACCGTGACCGGGGCTTTCCCTACTACTCCACGCCCGCCGTGCTCGGCGATAGGCTCGTCATCGGGGGGCGCGATAAGTTCGTCCACTGTATCAACAAAGACACCGGCAAGGCGCTCTGGACGTTTCGGACGCGCGGCAAGATAGATGGCTCCCCGGTGCTCTGCGACGGCAAAGTGGTGATCGGCTCCGAGGACGGGCGGCTCTACTTTCTCAACCTCGCCGATGGCAAGCAGATCTGGAGCTACCCGATCGGGCGCCCCGTCATGGGCTCCGCCTGCGTCATCAATGGCCAAGTCCTCATCGGCTCCGACGACGGCTTCATCTACTGCTTCCGGTAATTTTGGTAGAATCGTCCGTAGATGGAAGCCACCCTTCAAATCCTCGCAGAATTAGAGACGATAGGAATCGTCTCTCGCTATGCCATTGGTGGAGCAGTCGGCGCGATCTTTTATATCGAGCCTTTTCTCACTTACGACCTGGATATTTTCGTCGTTCTGCCTCAAACACCCTCGGGGCTTCTGACTCTTGCCCCAATCTACAACGAGCTCAAACAGCGCGGCTATCAAACCGAAGCAGAGTGTATCCTCATAGAAGGAGTACCCGTACAATTTCTTCCTGCCTACAATCCACTTCTTGAAGAAGCTCTGGCGGAGGCACAGCTCCTACCCTATGGAGAGTTTCAAACCCGCGTCATTCGCCCTGAGCATCTTGTCGCCATCATGGTTCAAACGGGAAGGCATAAAGACCGTCAAAGATTTTCGATGTTCATGGAACAAGCATTAATGGATATAGATTATTTACAAGGAGTATTAATAAGGTACAAACTTAATGAGAGATTTAACACATGGAAAATAGAGAGCTAGAGCTGGCCTTAGAGGCAAAAAATCGTCGTCGACGGGAGCTATCTAAACTTCCGATCAAACGAAAGATACAGATGGTAATCCAGCTTCAAAAAATGGTGGCTCCGATCCTAAAGCAACGTGGACGGATGGTTCGCTGTTGGCAGGAAGATTAAGTTATGAAGACAAACTGGACGGGGATCATCGCCGCACCCCACACGCCGTTCGCCGCCGACGGCTCGCTGAATCTTGGCGTTATTGAGAAACAGTGCGATAAATTAATTACGGATGGCGTGATCGGCGCGTTTGTATGCGGCTCGACCGGCGAGGGTGTCTCGCTGAGTGTCGCCGAGCGCAAGGCGGTGGCGCGGCGCTGGGTAGACGTGGCGGCGGGGCGGCTGAAGGTGATTGTCCATGTGGGGCACACGAGCGTGAGTGATGCGGCAGAGCTTGCCTCAGACGCGCAAGCCGTGGGCGCAGACGGCATCTCGGCGCTGGCTCCGTATTATTTTAAGCCTGTG
>JANNDD010000697.1:0-1343 GCA_031387365.1 Armatimonas sp.
CCGCGCTCCTGGTAGTACTTGTAGGCGTCCTTAACCGTGGCGTGCGTCACGAGGCGATCAAAGAAGGTGCCGCCACAGAGGCAGACAACCTCTACATCATCCGTGCCCACAGCCCCCAGCTCTACCTGGATGGCGTCGCGAACCGCAGTACACTTCAGCAGAATCTCCGTGCCCGCTGTGCCCAGTACAAAGTCAACCGAGGTCTGCGTGATGCCAAACTCCGTGAAGAGGTTGGAGATCACTGTGGCCCCGTTAGAGTCTAGGATCGTGCCCTTGATGGCGTTGATCCGGTTGTACTCCACCGTGGTCTCAACCGAGCCGCGCAGGCGCTTCATGCGCTTTTCGATCTCGTTCATTCCGATTTGAAGGTCGGTCATGCTACCAAAGGCGCGGATGTTCTGGATCTCGTCCGCGTAGATGCGATCCGAGATGGGCAAGTGGAGCGCCTGAAACGTGCGCACGTAGCGAGTGTCGCGCTTGCTAAAGTTGCCAGAGCCACCACGGGGGGTGTTGGGGACAAGAGCGAGTGTGCCCTTGTAGTTCTCCACCGTGATCAGGGTCGTGGTCGAGGGGACAGGCTCAAAAATCCCCATCTTGGCGACCTGTCCTGGCACGAAGGGCATCTCATTGACAGCCTTGGTGAGGTTTTGCATCCCAAATCCGGGATTGCTATAAATATCGAGTCCGGGCATAGCTTTCTCCTTAAATTCCCGTCCGCACGATGATGTTCACCGTAGCTGCCGCAAGCTGCGCCGTCGCTGTGGTGATCTGCCCGCCGCTCAGTGCGCCCCAGCCTAGCTCAAGGTTATTAACCTCGGCATTGCGCGCAATCACGGCGCAGGCCTTGTCTGCTGCGCTCGCATCCGTGTCCGCCACGAGAATCGCCGCAGCAGTCTGCGATCCATCCCCCGCCGCCGGAGCAAGCGCGGTGTACTTGCCACTCGCGGTGATCTTGCCTAGCACACGCCCCGCCAGCAGGTTCTGCCCGCTGATTAGGGTAGCGTTTTCCCGGGAAAACGTCCCGGGCGCTTCGGAGATAACGAAGCCATTGGCGTAGCCGCCTTCAGTGAGAGTTGGCATTTATTTGCCCTCCATCATTTGTTTTTTGTAGTTCTCAGCGACCTTGTTGGGGTTAAGTCCGTCGCCCTGGGCAAGCTTGCTATCACCTGCGCCGAACGTGGCGTGCTTGCTGTCGTCGAGCAGCTCCTCGGTCAGCTTGATATCGCCGACTTCAGAAAACACGGCGAGCAGAGCATCCACACGGTTGCCGGTAAAGGGCTTCTCCTGCCCTTCAACAGAGAAGGTCACTGTGGCGGCGTCCGCATCATCCTGAGCAGCCTGTG
>JANNDD010000726.1:0-2749 GCA_031387365.1 Armatimonas sp.
TCCCTGCCTCCGATGTCTGTGTGCGTAGGAGAGCTAGAGCCGCCTGCGCGGTCTGATTGCCCTGCTTCTTACCCCGTGCCACGGAGAGGAGGTTACGTAGCAGCTCGGGGAGGTCATCCGGGTGCGCGTAGGTGCGAATCAGCTCCAGTGACACCTCGGGGGAACCCAAAAAGTGTACCGACTGCCGAAGAAGCTGCTGGCGGGCAGGGAAGGAAGTGGTGGTGACGGACTGGCTTGTGGTGCCCACTTGAGCGACTTTGCGCTGGCTTGCTTGCTGTGGCAATAGCTCCAGAACCTGTCTCAGTCCCGCACTATCTTTCGCCGTTATGCACGAGTTGCCCAGTGTCGAGAGAGCCGCTTCCTGCTTGGCTTTATCCGTGATGCGCCGAACTGTGGTGAGGGCTGCGGGGAAGTTGCCCGCTTTGTGGTACGCCGACATCAGGCTGGTGTAGATCCCCTCACGAGTTGTAGGGATCAACTGCTCCACAAGGCGCTCTGCCACAGCGGTATCACCCTGCCCTGCGAGGTGTATGGCCAGCGGGGCGAGAGCCGTGGAGCGCTCTGGCTCGGGAAGCGATGCGGCGTTGGCAAGCGTGCGATCCATGCTCTCGCGCTGGCTCTGCGCGGAGAGAACCGTCCCCTGGAGGTAGTTGTTGTTCTGGGCGCTGTGCAGCGCCTCACGAAACTCCCCCGCCGTAATTTGTGCCTTGATGAGATCGGTTCGCAGATCTTGGTAGCTCTGATGGTCTTCTTCACCCTCGCGGAACGGGAGAGTTTGTATCAAGGCGGCTGCGCCCTTGCGGTCGCCCATCTTGAGCTTCACGCCTGCCAGAGTGTAGTTGAGATTCTGCTTGCTGTAGGCCTTGCCAAAATCCAGAGTGCTCACAAATAAGCCGACATCGGCACCATTTTGTTTCGCGGCAAGGGCAACGCAGCCAACGACACCAACAAATGTAGCAAGTGCTAGAACTCCTAGCCGTGTTGGAAGGCTGAGGCCAGGGCGCGAAGCGTTTACTTTTTTCATGCGGTCTGCTAGCTCCTTAGTGCAGTATTCTCTGTTTTCTGATGGTTTGTCAAGCATGGGTACAATAGGGTTCATGCTTATCTCTGTCCGACCCGCCACGCGCACCGATGCTTCAGGTTTTCTTGCACTGATCCAGGCACTGGCGGACTATGAGGAGCTTGCTGGCCCTACCGAGGATGCCAAAGAGCGCCTAATCACCGATGCGTTTGACTACCAGCCCCCGCGCTTTTTTGTGCATCTGGCCTTTGAGGACGAAGCCAAGAACCCGGAGCCGCTGGGCTATACCATCACTTTCTTTACCTACTCGACTTTTCTGGCCAAGCCGACGCTCTATCTCGAGGATTTATTTGTGCGACCCGAAGTGCGCTCAAAAGGTGCGGGTGGTGCGCTCTTTGATTTCCAGGTGCGCGAGGCCAAGCGCCTGGGATGTGGGCGGCTGGAGTGGACGTGTCTCGACTGGAACACGCTGGCCCAGGGGTTTTACGAAAAACGCGGCGCACACCATCTCGATGACTGGCGGGTGTACCGACTGACCGAGGAGGACTTTGCGCGTTGGAGCTAACCGACCCGGAGCTAGCCGTTCTCTGGCAACTCTACGACTCCGGGCCGCGTGAGCCGATTGTCCTGCTGGATGATGCCCGAAACGCCCCGCCACCGCCGATTCGGCGAGGTCAGCTCTCCGAGGAGCAAGTCGCTCTGGCACTGGCGGACTTGGTAGACCGTGGCCTCGTGCGGATCTGGGGCGAGCAGGAGCTGGAGGAGGAGGTGCAGCGCTGGGAAAACGAGCCCTTGCCACGGGGCTTCGGGGTAGATCTTGGTGATCTGGATCCCGGCTCGGCGGATCTCACGCGCGAGGGCTGGCGCTTCGGCCTCGACCGCTGGGGGAGGGACCGCCGCTTCACCACCTACGATGATAGTACGCTAGGGGTCTTGATTATCTACAGTGAGTCGCCTGCGGGGTGTATGAGTGAGCGCGACCGGCTGACCTATAAAGTGGATCACGGGCAGTTCTACACCTACGGCCTCATCGCGCAGCCGGGGCCCGTGACACAAGTGGGGCAGATCGCGAATGTCCGAGGCTGGTGGTACAACCGCTTCCACCTCATCCGCCCCGGCTACTCCGCCCGTATTGACTACGTGCCCGCCCCTCTCCCCGCCGATTGAAATTGGCGTCTAAAGGCGTTCCGCCAAAAAGTCGCTCCGCGACTACGGACGTGTATCCCAGTCGGTCATCTTGCCATTGAGTGGCTCGCGGGCTGCGAGCCACTCTGTGGGAATCGGGGCGCGTAGGGAGATAATGCCGCCGACGATTGCGCAGGTTGTGTCCCGATCCCCAAGGCCCGAAACCGTGAGCCAGAGCGCCTCTTCGTAGCTGTCCAGATGCATCCCCGCGCACCAGAGGCAGAACGGAACCGTGTCTTGGCACGAGACGCCCGATCCATTGCCCAGTGCTGCAACTGCTGTCCTGACATTTTTGGCGTCCAACCGAATGGCTTTCACGATTCCCGCGCGCACCAGACTGTCCGGGACGTGTGGCAGAACCGCCTCCAGAAACGCTGTGCGCGAGATTTCTTGCCCCCGCGTCTGCCAAGCAACCGCTGCCGCGACGGCAACCGCAATCGCACCCGCAATTCCCTCCGAGCTGGCATGCGTCACCACTGCGCTCTTCACTGCCTCGGCTTTGACGCGCTCCAGATCATCGGCGAAGAAGGCTCCAAGCGGCGC
>JANNDD010000745.1:0-4473 GCA_031387365.1 Armatimonas sp.
TGCGTGGTTTCGATACTGCCCAAGATCTGACGGATGGCATCCTCCAAGGCCAGCAGCGCATCGGTGATCGCGGGGCTGAGGCGGAGCTCGCCGGTACGCAGGAGGCTCAGCAAGCTCTCCCCCGCATGGCTCAGCGACTCCAGACGCGAGAAACCAAGAAACCCACAGGGTCCCTTGATCGTGTGAATGGTGCGGAAGATACTAGAGATCGTTTCATGATCCTGCGGGTCTTTCTCAAGCGCGAGCAAGTCCAAGTCCAGACGATCCAGGTTCTCGTAGCTCTCCACAAGAAAGTCCTGAACAATTCCCTCCTCATCTATCAACATGCTTCCCGGAGCTTCGTCGGCACTGACAAGGCATAGATTCACAGTTTCAGGTGCTGCAGATTCCGCCAAAGGTCGCCCTAGTATTTGCAATAGCTTCCCTTCACTAGCCGCAAGAGGATCAAGACTAGCGTACTTCCCGGAGAGGAAGTAGCTCTCCAGGGCTCCCACTGCATTGCGGGTCGCTTGGATGCCTGCAACGAAATCATTGGTATTGCTCAGATAGAGCTCTTGCAACATCTCTAGGCAGAGGGTAAGCAGCGCACTTGGGTGGATTAGTTCCTCGGGCAAGCTCGTGAGAACATCCTCAAGCTCAGCCCCGATTCTCGCCAGCTCATCGGTGTTCTCCACTTTTAGAGTTGCAAGGCGCATCTCTAAACTACGGAGCGTTTTCGGGATTTCTTCGTCTACCGTACACATATAGAACAAACCTCCTGGATAGGCTGCATCCGCGCGGTCTGTCCTGCAATCACATCTACCCAGAATGTACTCGTGGGTAGCTCAAAGCTGGTGCATATAGAGACCATGTTATGAGGCAGTACTCTCTCAACATCGTGCCCTCGAAAAACGGTGGGCAGCGACATTGCAACCATCACTCCCTGAGTATCCATTTGTGCCACGATGTTGCCGGCAATAATATTTGCGACTTCCCCAATGGCATCGCCCATATCCACGCTATCGTAATCAATCTCGAAGCCCGCCATGGCGCGTGCCAGCTCAACGGCAGACTCACGGGAGCAGCACACCGTCATGGAGTAGCTCCGATCCCCCACAAACGAGATCGTCCCACAGATTCCATCCCAGATCCGTACTGCCTCTTCGGCGTGCAGGTACTTGGGCTCTGTCCCTACGAACATCGTCACTGTCTGGGACACAGCCGCTTGCACGATCTCAACCAGTAGGGGCTCGATGTTAGGAGCAGGCGGAGTGGTGCTCTGAAAATCGCTCACGGGACTACCCACCTCTAAGCTTGCTAAAAAAGCCCCCACTCTTCGCCCCTGCCGCTTGCGGTACATGCCGTGTACGAATTCTCTCAATCAGGGGTTCCACTTGCCGAACCAGATCAGCATGGGTGAAGGGCTTGGTGACATAGGCATCTGCGCCCGCGCGATCCAGCGCTTCTTGGACTTTCCCAACAGCGCGCTCACTAGTCACCATGATGATGGGAATAGGATAGCCCTTCTCCAGGGCGCGTACTTTCGTGACAAACTCAATGCCCGTCATACGGGGCATATTCCAGTCCACAAAAGCAATGTCCACACTCTGAAACACCACCGTCTCCAGGGCATCTTCGCCATCATCGGACTCAAAAAATTGGAACTCGGCGACGCCTGATTTTGTGAGAGCCTGCATGACGACACTACGCATCACGCGCGAGTCATCTACAACCAATGTATTCAGTTTCATTCGATCATCCTCGTAAAAATATCTATACACTAATCTCGATTCGGCCTGTAAGGCTCCTCACACAAGAGAATTCTTTTTCCCTGGGCCTGCTGTTATAATGCTTCCAGAGACGGCATCCCCCGCTCTGTGAAATATCCCATGTCAAAGTTGCGTTTTTTTTCCGTCTGCCTCCTCAGCTTTTTAGGACTCGCGCTCGTCCTTAGGCTCACCAAGCCGACACCATCCCCACAGCTCCGTCGCAAATTTATCGCACCGCAGACCTGGCATCTGACAGGGTGGCGCAAGATTGCCGGCAAGCAAGTTGATTGGGAGATCTGGGGTCAGAGCCAGCCCCTGTTTTGCTACGAGCGCATTGGAGAGAGCCTGCGGCTCGTCCAGAATGCAAAAGAGAGCTTATTGACGCCCCCTCTTGCCGGTTACACGCAGATCCTCGTGAAGAACTTGCCCGCTCTGCCCAACAACCGCCTCCTTCTGCTCCAGCACTGGGGCGAGGGTGAAGACGATCCGGTGACGGGCCTTCCCCTGCACTACCGGATTTCCACCACAGAAAACACAAAAAATAAAAAGACGCAGAGTGAGGCGGAGCTAACCGCCCACTACAACCTTCCGATCCCCGAGGAAATCCGGGATCTCCCTCGTTTTTCCGGATACTCTCTCGATCTCGCGAAGCCGCTACAGACCGTTCCCCCTAAGGAGAACTTCGCCTCCGGCCAGGGGTTCACGGTTCAGGGGCAGGTGCTCTCTCAAGATACCGAAGGCAATCTCCGGATCCGTATTGCACTCCAGCCCGGTCAGCAGGGTGCGCCTAAGAACCTCCCCTTTACACTTCGTAAAAACGAATATGCAATTCCCCTGGTACGCCCCAGGCCCCTTCCTCTAACGGGTCCCGACAGCACGCGGCTTATGCGGCCAGGGGGAGGCGGAGGAGGAGCCGCAATGTCAGGCGGAATC
This sequence comes from Armatimonas sp., assembly GCA_031387365.1. Classification (GTDB taxonomy): domain Bacteria; phylum Armatimonadota; class Armatimonadia; order Armatimonadales; family Armatimonadaceae; genus Armatimonas. Next base: position 2,682 of record JANNDD010000745.1, read on the forward strand.
TCAGGCATGGGAGGGAGTGGCGGTGGTACGGGAGGGGCACCGCCTCTCGCAATGAGACGCGTCCGTGATGAGCACGGGGCAATCTATATCAAGTACCTGCCCCTTACACCGGAGGATTCGGCAACGGAGTATCTTCTCCTGCGCGAGACGCCCCTGCCCCAAAACGCGCCCCGCCCCAAAACCCTGAGAGTGGTTCTCTCCGTTGATCTGCGCTGGGTCACGGAGCTTACCGGTTACTTTCGCCCTTTTGTGTTCCACAGAACCAATGAGCAGCTCCTACTGACCCTGCCGCGCTCCCTACCAACACAGCCTGTCTCTGCCGCAGAGCGCACGCTCTTTGCCAAGGCGCGTCAACAGTACCATGAGAACCAAGAAATGGAGAAAATAGAGAATTCGCCGGGAATAGGAACCAGCCAGATCAGCCGAAAAGCACGCGCCTGAGCCAAGCATAGGAACTAGCCACTTGAGAACTAGCCACTGAGGTGCCGGCAGCGCTCCTAGGTAAGACGCGTCAGGGCAGCATCCTGTGCACTGGCTCCAGCGTGGGTGCTCCAGAAACTCGCCTCGGCGTTACGCCAGCCAAGCCAAGCGCTCCCGTGTGCGGATTTTTTTGCCCGCACTGCCGTGAGCAGACCACATACCGTTTCATTTAGGCATGTCCGAGCGAAATGGCCCGGCGGGCAGGCCCTCTTTGTTCCAGAGATTGGTGACCGGGAAGTTGATAAAGGCGTAGCGAACGGCCTTAGGTGCGGTCACTTGAGCACACGTGACCACCACCTTATCGCCGCCTTCGATCACGGCAGTGGCGGGGTAGAAAACGCCGTCCGTACCCGCGAGCGCGAAGCCGACGACTTTCCCATTTTCGACAGAGCCCCCCAGCGAGTCCGTTGGGGAGGCCAGTAGGCCACCGCCAGTATGTTCAAAACTCACGACAGCTTTCTCGCCCTCGAAGCTGGCTTTCTTGAAGGTCGGGCCTTGGGCGACAAGGTTCTTCTCTCGGTACACATCCCGCCGCGCCTGAAGCGCAAGTCGCTCCCCCACGGGCTGTTTTTTCTTGGGATGGATGTCTTTCTCCTCACCCACATCGGTAATGACTGCCATCCCCACATTTTTGAGCTTCTGCGTCGCCAGCAGCTGCGCTTCTCGTAGCTCGGCATACTCGGTCTTCTGTGAGCCGCTGGCCTGATACGGCGCGAGCTGCACCAGATAAAATGGCATGTCTTTCTTGTCCCAGACAGAGCGCCAGGCTTCGATCATGGCGGGGAAGAGCTCACGGTACTGCATGGCGCGGCTAGCGTTGGCCTCACCCTGGTACCAGATCGCGCCGCGAATCCCGTAGTTTGTGATCGGTGCGATCATGGCATTGTAGAGTTCGGCATAGCGCCACGGCGCACGGGGCGCAGCGGGAGGAGTCTTACCTTCCAGACGTGCCTGTGTGGAGTCGGTCTCCCACTTCTTGCGCTGCTCATCGTAGCGGGCACGTGCCACCGGATAGTTTTCCAGGACGGACTTGAGACTTGCCGTACTCGCCAGCTTCTCCTCGGGTGTCCATGCCTCCGCAGGAGTCCCGCCCCAGTCCGACGAGATCAGGCCAATCGGGACACCCAGTTTCTCGCTTAGCATTCGCCCGAAGTAGTAGCCCACGGCGGAGAAGCCCGGCACACTCTCGGGAGCCGCCGCGCTCCAGGGAAGCTGCACCTCGACATCCTGCTTGGGGCTATCGGAGCGTGTGTTCTTAACCATGAACAGGCGAACGGTCGGGTTAGCGGACTTGGCGATATCCCCCTCGGAC
>JANNDD010000759.1:0-6874 GCA_031387365.1 Armatimonas sp.
AAGCTGCGTGATTTTATCGCCGCGGCAAGATCTGCGCCGTGACCGCCGATTGAAAGCGGCGCTAAGAGCCTCGTTCCTCGGCTGAGAAATCGCTCCGCGATTGGGAATATCGGTAGTCGCGGAGCGACTTTTTGGCGGGACGCCCCTAGACGCCGCTTTCAATCGGCGGCATAATAGGCGATAATAACCCATGCGTACCGCCCCCTTCACTGAGTCCTGGGAGCTTCCCGGATACTGCGAGCACACCGGACAGTGGGTTCGCCTTATGCCCCTGAATGCGCAGCGCGACAGCCTGGAGCTTTTTGTGGCCGCGAGCACGCCATCGCTTTGGGACTACATGACCCGCGGGCCGTTTGAAAGCGAGGCAGAGTTTCGGGAGTATTTGGAAAGCTTCCAGGGTCTCAGGGATTGGCAGCCTTACACGGTGCGACAGCTTTCTGACAGTGCCGCTCTGGGGATGCTCTCCGTGATGCGTATCGAGCCGCGCGATGGGGTCGCGGAGCTGGGCAGCATCTGGTACACCCCGAAGGCCCAGCGTACTGCTACCAACACGGAGTGTATCTACCTGCTGCTCAAGCACCTCTTCGAGGCATGCGACTACCGGCGTGTCGAGTGGAAGTGCGACTCCCGCAACGCGCTCAGTGCCGCTGCCGCCCGGCGTTTGGGGTTTTCGTACGAGGGGTGCTTCCGTCAGCACATGATCAGCAAAACCCAGAGCCGCGACACACTTTGGTTTGCGATGCTGGATGGGGAGTGGGAGCAGAAGAAAGCTAATTTTGAGCGTGTGCTCTACAGTGGTGAGAGCGTCTCACTGAGCGCCTTGAACGAGCCCCGTTGATTTTTCGCCTCCGTTTGTTTTCGCCCCGATTACAGTTCGATCGTGCCTCCGTAGACCCGCGTGGCGGAGCCGGTCATGTAGACGCGGTTGTTGATGCCCCACTGGATACGCAGCTCGCCGCCGGGCAGGTGGATGAGCACATCGCGGCCCGTTAGGCCATTGAGATGCGCCGCCACTCCCACCGCGCATGCGCCGGTGCCGCAGGCCAGAGTGGGGCCAGCGCCGCGCTCCCAGATCTTCATCACCAGCTCGTCGCGACCCACGACATGGGCGGCATGAACATTGGTGCGCCTCGGGAACGCGGGGTGTTTTTCGAGCTGTGGCCCGATGCGCAGGATGAGCTCGTCGGTGGCTTGCTCGGGGAAAAACACGATATGCGGGTTTCCCATGGAGACGCCCGTGATATAGAGAAGCTCGCCGCCGATCTTAAGGGGCTCGTGGAGCACCTGGCCCGATGGGCCTTCCATGGGGAGCTGGGCACGCTCTAGGCGCGGCTCGCCCATATCCACTCTGACTTGGGTTACTTTGCCCGCTTCCACACTCAGAACCAGCACCATGATCCCGGCAAGAGTGTCTACGGTGAGCTCCGTTTTCTCGCTCAGGCCGTAGTCAAAAACATACTTGGCGAAACAGCGGATGCCATTGCCGCACATCTCGGCCTCACTGCCATCGGGGTTGAACATCCGCATGGCGAAGTCGGCTTTTTCGGAGGGGAGGATCGAGATGGTTCCGTCCCCCCCGATGCCAAAGCGCCGATCACAGAGTGCCACCGCCGCTGCCTGGATCTGCTCAAGCGACGGGGCACCCGGCTGTGTGTGATCAAAGACCGGGAAGTCGTTGCCGATCCCGTGCATCTTGACAAAACGAACCGTCACTCGGCAGCTTCCTCCACGGGAGCCGCATCGCCTTCGCCCCCTTGTGCACCTTCCGAGTACAGCCTCACAGGGCGCATGGGGACGAGGCTGGTCACCGCACTCTTGTAGACAAGCTGGGTAGGCCGACCGGGCGACTCCAGCAAGATCGTAAAGGCATCAAAGCCTCGAACGTGTCCACGAAGCTGTACGGAGTTCATCAAATAGATCGTGACGGCGATATTCTCCTTGCGAACCTGATTCAGGAAGAGATCCTGAAGCGCCTGCGTTTTATTCATACGGATATCCCTATTTCTAAGCGTTCGGCTATGTCCTCTGCCGATTCGCCTTCTTGAATTATTAACCAATGAACGGCTGGATCGTTGCGGAACCAGGAAATCTGCCGTTTGGCATAGCGCCGGGTGTCCCGCTTAATCATCGCGATTGTATTGTCTAAGGTAACACCATCGCACAGGAATTGTACCAGATGTCTATAACCGAGGCTTCCCATACTCTTAGAGCGAGGCGAGATTCCCGAGGCGAGAAGTTCTTTGATTTCCTCAAGAAATCCCTCCGTCATCATTTGGTCAACCCGCTGCTCGATGCGCTGGTAGAGCACCTCGCGGTCACGGTCCAGCCCGATAATCTGCACACTGGGCTTTAAGATGCCCCGAACTCCCTCGGGCGTGTGGAAGCTGCTCAGCGGCTGGCCGGTGGCTTCAAAGACTTCTAGAGCGCGGATGATACGTTTTCCATCGCCTGGCAGGATCTTCGTCGCCGCTACGGGGTCAATAACGGCGAGCTTCTCATGCAGCCAGGGAGCCCCGTGCTCCTCCACCTCTGCCCAGCACGCCGCTCGAAACTCAGGCTGCGGAGGAACTGTCGGGATCGAGAGCTCCGAGGTAAGGGCGCGGACATAGAGCCCCGTGCCACCCAGCACGATCGGAATGTTACCGCGCCCACGAATCTCCGTGATTGCCTGGCTTGCGCGCTCCTCAAAGTCCGTGACCGTGAAGTCTTCGTCGGGGTCTGCGACATCAATAAGGTGAAAGGGAACACGTGCTTGTTCGGCCTTGGTGGGCTTGGCCGAGCCAATGTCCAGTTTTTTGTAGACCGCGACGGCATCGGCGCTAATTAGCTCCCCGCCGAGACGTTCGGCAAGCGCCATTCCGACTGCTGTTTTTCCAACCGCGGTCGGCCCGACCAGGGCAATAAGTCTCTCCACGATGGTTAACTACTTTGCCACAATCTCGTACCAGAGTGTCTGGTACTCCGGGCCGATTGCGAGAGTGAGCGTGCCGTTTTCCAGCGTGGCGGGCACTTGATTGACACGTTCGCCCGTGCCGTCCAGTGCCCAGACTGTTAGATTTTGTTGCTTGGTGGCAATCTGTAGTGTGGCAGTCGGAACCTCGAGCTGCGTTGGCCCTGATCTCCAGGCATCGGCGGCGAACGTGCGCTCGGCGTTCCACGTCAGCCCCGGATTCTCCGCTTTGTCCAGTGCCGTGAGCAGCAGGGCCGCAGACTCCTCGGTGGGCTTGCCGTCGCGCGCGGTGAGTGTGATCACGGCGAAGTTGCGTACCGAGGGGGCGACCTCGGCGGTGAAGCCAGGAACCCGCGTCGCTTTCCCGCCCAGCTTCCCGATCAGTGCCTTGGATGCCGGAGCGTGCACTCGTACTTGTTGCTCTTTGTGATCCCAGACAAAACCGGGGACGGAGAGGGGAGCAGGCAGAAGATTCTGCACACCCAGCGCGAGCGGGCCGGGGTCACTCTCGAATCGAATCGAGGCGCGGTGGGTTAGAAACGCAGCGGCATCGGCTTTTTCGGGGGCATTTTTGAGGCTTCCCTGGACGAAGCGGGTCTGAGCCAGGCTCCAGAAAGCGTAGTCCGTTCCCAGGCCTTTCAGACCAGGAACTTTGCTGATGGGCACTGTGAGCGTGATTGCAAGTGAAGCAGGGGCAAGATCGCCACGTAAGAAGAGTGCGGCGGCGGCCGGGAGGAAACCGAGCTTGGCCGGATGGAGCTGCTGGTCAAAGAAGCCCGTGATCTTGTCGCTTCGGTCGGTCTCGTAGGCGAAGAGAAAGACACCGTCCCAGTCCTGCCACGCCGCATAGGCAAAGATCAAGGGGGTCATTTCTGCGCTGTACTCACTGGGGGCTGGATGGTCGTACTCGCTCACGGTGAAAGGCTTACCGGCCACGCGGTGCATTGCGAGGCCATCCAGAACCCCCGCGCCGGAGCTTACGGAGAGCATCGAGGTATTCTCAATACGGTAGTTGTTAGGGTCAAAGGCAGTGCCGGGGAAGCTAGGGTGCTGCCAGTAGGCGTGCATATCTACCCAGTCGAGCTTAGACTCCCGGTAGGCCCCCGCGATTCCGCCGTAGCTGGCTTGCGAACACGCCACGGGGGCCGTGCAGCCAGTCTGTGCAATGGCCGCCTTGAGCGCCCGGCAGTAGGCATCTTCCACGGTCATTAAGTAGTGGGTGTAGTCCACGCCCGCCGGTGAGCCGCTGACCTGCCCGAGTGCAATGTTTTCTCGCTCTATACTCTGACCGGACGCGAGCACCGTGCCACCACTGCCAGGGCGCAGGCTCCACTCGCCTAGAAAAACAGCCTCTGTGCTGTCGCCTAGCATGAGGGAGAGCCGGCAGTGACCAGGAACAACACTGCCATTGGCGACAAACGTGAAGCTGAAGCGCTTCCACTGGGTATCCAGCCCGACACTTGTGTCAAGCCCGACCATGCTCCAGGGGGCCTGGTGCAGCCGTGTGTTGACGTAGAGCATGCGGGGTGCTGAGGCCTTTGCCACAAACGAGACGGTGTAGGTCTTGCCCGTCTCTAGAGTGAGTCCGGTCTGATGGAGCTGAAGATGCCAGTTGGTGGTGTCTATCTTCTCAGGAATCAGCTGCAGAACGGGGCCGGTGGGAGCATTCGTCTGTCCCGCCGCGCTGACACTCGTTACAAGAAGCTTGGTCTGCTCTTGCATCTCGACGATCCACGCCCCTGAGCCTCTCTTCAGTAGCTCTTGGCCGAGGGAACTACCGCCACTCCAGGCTTTTTTCAGCGCGGCTGTCACGCCGTATTTCCTCGCCAGATAGGCCCGCCAGCCGTCTTCGAGAGGCTTACGGATCGCCAGGGGCAGCGCCTCCGCCTGTCCTGAGGAGCCGACAAGCGAGTCCTCGTTATTCAGCTCGACAAGGGCAAGTACGGGATCGGCGGCCAGAGGCAGGCCCGTGTAGGGGTTTTTGTGGGTCAGAATCTGTGTCGCGAACTGCTTCTGGAGCGCAAGGGCTTTCGGATGGAAGTAGGCCACCACCTTGCCTAGCTCAGGGAGCTTGCCCGCCGGGAAACCGTCACCGGGGAGCCACTCGCGCGAGACATGAAGGTTTAGATCCACATAGATCCCGTTTTTCTTGAGCTGGGCGATAAAAAACTCCAGTAAGTCTAGGCTCTGCGGATCAAGCGCGGTAGTCTTGGTGTAGCGGCCCTTGCTGTTGAAGAGATTGGGAGTGGCCCACTGCGCATCTAGGTGATGCAAGCGCACCAGATTCACTCCGTATTTATGCAGCCGCGCCGCAATTTTCGGTGCATCGGCTTTGCTCGGAAACGCCGCCGCTGCGCCGATACTCATCCCCACAAAGCGCACGCGTCGCCCGGTGGCATCGTGGAAGTGCCCGTTTTTTGCGACCAGCTTATGCTGGGACGTTAGGGGAGCGGGGTTGAGCGCCGCGACACTAGTGGCCGTCGGGCGGGCATCGTCCCAGGGGAGCGAAAAAGGAAAAGGCGTCGTTTGCACGAGCCATTATAGCGTCTCAGTCGGTTGTCGTGTGGATTTTGACTTGGACGCTGCCCTCCTGGGGAGGTTTCATATAAACTGAAAATGTGTATCCCTCGTAGCCCGTGAACTCTCCACCGCTCTGTGCAGACCAGTGGCCAGAAAGCTTGGGCGTAGGATGCTGTTTCAGGCGCTTCACAAATTCAGGCGCATCTTGCTCCGCTATTGTCACAGTGGCAACGGCGTGGGCATCCATCCACCAGATGCCCGAATTCTCATGGGAGAGAACACGCGTGGAGCTAGGGAGCCAAATTTGGTGTTCAAACGCGACTTGGTGTGTTGGAAACGGAGCGAGCCATGTCCCTGACACTAGCAGAACGATTAAAAACGGGAGGGCAATAATTCCCAGGCAACCCAGTGCGCAACCTCGGTTCAAGCTCATAAGTTATGGTACGCTAGGAAATAAATTTCTGTTTCGGAGAATGAGGAAAGATGTCGCAAGAATTGAATCGTCGTGAGCTGATTTTAGGGACGGCTGGGCTGGCGTTGGGAGCTGCCGAGGCTAAGGCGCAGCCGCCTAGTAGCCGTGTGAATATCGCGGTGATTGGGATAGGGGGCCAAGGAGGGTTCTCGATCAAAGAGCTTGCTAAGCTCCAGCCCACCACAAATTTTGTTGCGCTGTGCGATGTTGACGATGAGCGAGCAGGGAAAGCCTACGAGCAGTTTCCGAACGCAAAAAAGTTCTACGACTGGCGTGAGATGTTCGACAAGATGGGCAAGGACATTGACGCTGTCGTCATCGCTACGCCTGACCATACGCACTTTCATCCGGCGCGGCAGGCGATTCTGATGGGCAAGCATGTCTATTTAGAAAAACCCATGGCACACTCGGTCTGGGAGGTGCGTGAGCTGACAAAGCTCGCGGCAGAGAAAAAAGTGGCAACGCAGCTTGGGGTGCAGCGCCACACGCTCCCCGCGATCCATAAAGCCGTCGAGATTGTCCAGTCCGGCCTGCTCGGCAAGGTCACGGAAGTGCATAGCTGGATCGGCAGTAGCCGTGGCATGGTGCCCATTCCCACCGACACACCGCCGGTTCCCAGCACGCTCAAGTACGATTTGTGGCTTGGCCCCGGCCCACAGCGGCCCTACACACCGGACATTGTGCCCTATAAGTGGCGTTTCTTCTGGGACTACGGCACCGGCGAGGCGGGCAACTGGGGCTGCCATATCCTAGACATTCCGTTCTGGGCACTGGGCCTGACCTACCCCACACGGGTGAACTTCCACGACGGTGACCCGCTCCACGCCGTGACCACACCCACGAAGTTTCACGTGAGCTTCAAGTACGAGAAAGACATCACGCTGCACTGGTACCAGGGCACTCCGGCAATATTGAAAGAGAAGGGGCTCGAA
>JANNDD010000426.1:0-1941 GCA_031387365.1 Armatimonas sp.
ACTTCCAACGGGGGAAAATCCATCCCTACCTCCAGTCACTTAGATCAAATCAACAGAGACGATACGCGGTAGACCACCGCATCACTCGGATCGCGGGGGAGGTCTATCCCCCGCTTAAAGTGGTATGCACCGGGCCAGAGAAGCAGACCGGGAAACGGTTCCTCAAACTCCTTGACCTGGTCGTTGGCAAAGACACTCACACAGAGCGGCTGCGCACGCTGCCAGAGCCGCCGGGTCATCTTTCCGATAGCTGCTGCTTGCGCGAGGATTGCCCGTGTCTCTTTCTCATCGTAGTCGGTGACAAAAACGGAGATCGTGTCTTGCTCGATCAGGCGTAGCTTCTGCGCTACCGTCGGGTAGTCGAAGTTCGTCCGGTCGAGCTGGATCTTCTTGGCATCTACTTCGCCCGCGAGATCACGGTAGAGCCGCTCGAAGTAGCTCGTCACAAAGCTGGGGTCATCAAAGTCCACGCTCTCCCCTCGGGCACGTGCTGCCTGAAAAAGCTGGACGGTATGGCTCAGTGCCATGCGATAGATGCCCTTGGGCGCGGCGTCTTCGGCAGGGGTAAAGACAATCACCTGGCTCTCATCACGAGGCCGGAGCCCCTCGCGGTTGCAGCGCCCTGCCACTTGGATGATCCGATCCAGTGGCCCCACGGCACGTAGTACTTTGGGGAAGTCCACATCCACCCCTGCCTCGATCACTTGCGTACTTACCACCAGCACGGGCGGGCCGTGCTTCAGACGCTGCCGAATCTCCGTGAGTGCCTTCTTGCGGTGCGCACCACAGAGCAGGGTCGAGAGGTGCAGGACATTGGGATTGTCATCGTCGGGATCGAGCACGTCCAGCAGCTCCAGCGCCTGCCGCCGGGTATTGAGCACGCAGAGGCAGGATTGACCACCAAGTTGCATCTCTGCTGCCACCTGCTCCCAGCCCCAGGGCTCCTCAACCACTTGGTAGCGCACCCGCCGAAGCTGCGCAAAGTGCGCCTTCACTTGTTCCTCAGGGACGATTTGGGTCACTTTGGCAAAGCCATGGAGAAACTCGCTCTGCACCGAGAGCGCGGGCTGCGTTGCCGTGCACAGTACTACCGTTGCCCCAAAGTTCTCCACCAGCACGCGCAGCCCGGAGAGAATCGGCTCTAGGAGTGTGGGCGGCAGTGTCTGCACCTCATCCAAGACGATCACACTCTTGGCCAGGCGGTGGAGCTTACGGCACGCGCCAGGGCGGTTGGAAAAGAGGCTCTCGAAAAGCTGCACCGTGGTGGTGACCACCAGCGGCGCGTCCCAGTTCTGAGCCGCGAGCAAGCGCCACTTCTCGCTCTCTGCCGTACGATCCTCCTCACTGTCTTCACGACTGCTTTTCTGCCGTGGCTCAATCGCCGAGTGATGCTCCAGAACCGCTCCTGCGTCCTCCCCGAAGATCTCGCGAAACACCGCTGCCGTCTGATCCACGATACTTGTGTAAGGAATGGCATAGATCACGCGCCGCAACCCATAGGCCACGGCATGCTCCAGGGCAAACGCCAGAGAAGAGCGTGTCTTCCCACCGCCCGTGGGCACAGTGAGCGCAAAGACACCGGGAGGGTTCTCTTTCGCCGCTTTCTGGCACGCTCCGTACACCTCGCGCCGAATGTCGTTGACGGGGCTTGGTGCTGCACTGGCAAAGTCGCTTCCCTGGCGCTGCCTGAGTTGCTCGCAGAGCGATTCCAGTGAACTGGTCTTCCCTTCTCGCCGCTGGGCAGCCCCCGGATCGTTGTGCGCTTCGGTGTCCAGTGCATCCGCATCCACCAAGGCGGAGAAAACCAGGCGCACGTACATCTCTGCGGTTAGCTCACTTGTCGAGTGAGGAGCAGGAAAGAGACTGCTAGGATCGGGCACGGGCGCGGAAAACGTGGGGTGGATCTGTGCCGCCTGCTCCCGAAGCGCCTGCACCATCTTG
>JANNDD010000442.1:0-1645 GCA_031387365.1 Armatimonas sp.
CCGACAGATTTCCCCGCCGCCGCTCTTGTGACGCCGCCGGGTGGTAAACCCCCATTCGTCGTTGAGAATCCGGTGAACCTCAGCGATAGTATGTGACCCACTGATCAGGAGCTGCCAGGCACGCTGTAGCGTCTCGAAGCGCTCAGGGTCGGGCTGAATGGTGTGCTCGTAGACATCATTAACGTAGCCTTCGGGTGCGCGAAATGGTGCCCAGCCCTTCTCGACTTTGCTCAATGTGCCACGCTTTACGCTCTTCTTGAGATCCAGGATGAACTGGTTGGCGGTGCCGGTCTCGACAGCAAAGAGTAGGACGTTGTCTGAGGGCAGGAACTGCCGGTCGGGGGTGTGAATAGAGAGTAGGGTTCCGTTTTGCAGCATCCAGGAGAGCTTGCCAGAATCGACAGGATTGCGAGTGAGGCGGTTGATGGCCCAGCAAAGAATGGCATCGGCTTGGCCGCGCTCTATTTTCTTGAGCATGCCCTCGAATCCGGCACGTGCGCTTGGGTCTTTGGCGGAATGGGACTCGCTGATCTCCTCTACGATGGTTAGACCGCGTGAGGTAGCTAAATCCCAGAGAATGCGCACTTGGTCGTCAATGCTTTGAACCTGGCGATCTTCGGACTCAGAGGACTTTCTAGCGTAGAGGATGTAGCGCATCGTGTAGGGCGTTAAGGTGATGAAGTTGGGTCAGGTAGACAAGGCGCATTAGTGTTTCCAGAAGCTCCTTGGCGTCTTTCTCGTTGAGGTTAGCACCGTAATTGTGTGCGTACAAGGTCTGCATGCGGACGACGTATTCTGGCGCTGCGGTGGGAAGCGGATAGGGGTAGGTTGGAATGTTAGGCATAGGCAAAATTAAAGTGGGTTTTAAGATAAAAATAGCCTGCACGTTGGCGTGTGTCATCGTGCAGGCGAGTAGTTTTCTAGCGGATTCCCACAGATACAGATATCTGAATTTAGGAAAGTTTCATTTAGGGAATGGCTGCCCAATCATCTTCTCGATGGTGGCGCGAGGGACGCGCCGCCACCTAGGTTTCACGAAGCTACCGTCTGTTTTTCTCTCGAACTCCGGGAGATCGAACTGCTCAGGGAATTGCCACCGATCTGAGTGGCTGTTGTACACTCCTCGGTTGGGATAGTGCTCCACCACGACCGGCGGGGCTTCGGGCTTCTGTAGGAACTCCCAGGCGAGAGTTGCCAGTACCTCGATTCGATTCGTCACACTGGTGCCTGCGTTTGAATCTAGCTCGGTGAAGATTGCTACGGCCGGTCTGGGTTTTTTGGGCTGATAGAGCCTCAGGTAGCAGACCGACTTTACGCCATGATATCCCTTGTAGTGCCAGGGGCCATCGTAAACGATCTCGGCAGGTGTAGACTCTTTCAAGCGGCTACCTCATTCCTGGCGCAGATGGACTCCGCAGTCACCAACCTTTCTTTTACGGAGTAGATCGCTTCTGTCGCGGCTGTCATCGTGGCGATTGGAGTTGGAGTGTCCAGCCCTTCGCCGACGACATCCTCCACTGCCTCACGGCAGAGAGGAGTCCAATGCAGCAGGCGACGGTTTCGTACCGCAGGGGCATTGTCTGTCGCCTTAGGTTTGCGCCGTCCCGTCCGTAGATTCGTGGCGGGACTGTTGCAATTGGGGATC
>JANNDD010000895.1:0-5803 GCA_031387365.1 Armatimonas sp.
GTCGGCGATTGTCTTCCAGGTCTGCCCGAGATCGCGGGTGTAGCGCACATCGTGGCGAGCGTACTGGATGGCATAGGCCACTCGTGCTTCGTCGGTGAGGTTCTTCCCGGAGCCATGCACGGTGAGGCGCGAGAACGCCACTACATCGCCGGGCTCCATCGGCACGGGCACGCGCACCGCAGGCTCAAGGCCACTGTTGTGGTTGGTTCCCGCCACCGGGTGCAATGTCCCCAAGTAGTGTGAGTAGGGCACCATGGAGAGGCAGCCGTTCTCCTCCGTCATGGGCACAAGCGCCACCCAGAGATTGATCCCCGGGCCGTCGAACTTCGTGTACTGGTTGTCCTGGTGAAAGTGAAACGCCCCGCCGCCGCCCGGTGACTTCACGGCACTAAAAGGAAGATACAGCCTCGCCTCACCCTCCATCAGCGCCGACGCAATTTGGCATAGATTCGGGCTATTGACCAGCGCGTCCAGCGGCGAGTTCGCGAGATACTCGCTGGTCTGTTTCAGCGCCGTCATCCCCAGCCCGATCTGGTTCATGATCGCCATCACATCGTCGCGCGTGGTAGCCACTTGCTCCGGCGAGAGTAGCCCCTTGAGCAAGACATAGCCATAGGTTTTATAGGACTCGCGCTCCGCGGGGGTGAGAGCACGCGAGGAAATAGGATCGTCGTTCATCGTGGTTAGATTCTAACAGAAAAATCAGCTCTCGGGGTTGTCGATGCCGAGGTACACTCACGCCATGGCAGTGGAAAGAGTGGTCTACAATGGCTGGCGAGATGCGCTTCGCCTAAGCAATGGCGTTGTTGAAGCGATTGTTGTGCCGTCGGTGGGGCGCGTGATGCGCTTTGGTTTTGTGGGCGAGCCTAACTTGCTCTGGGAAAATAAGACTGTCGCAGGTAAGCCAATCCCGCTGGGCGAGTGGGCCAACACAGGCGGCGACAAAGTCTGGATCTGGCCGCAGGATGACTGGCCCAATCGGATGCCCAACGCCTGGCCTCCCCCCGCCGCGCTGGATCAGGCCCCGCACCAGGCCGAGATTCTGGGCGGTTATGGTGTGATGCTCACCAGCAGCCTCGTGATCGGCTGGGGCGTGCGCTGCCAGCGCGCTCTCGTGCTAGACAAAAAGAGCCAGACACTGGTGATGACGAGCTTCTTTCGTAAAGAGCGCGATGGTGCCGACTTTCCCGTGGCACCGTGGACGGTGACACAAGTCAATGCCGCACCGACCGTCTGGGTGCGCAAGCGCGACGGCTCGCTCCACACTCACGCGCGTGACCCGAAGAACTCCACTAAGGTCTTCTTTGATGCGGATATATTGGCGCATGTTCAGGGCGATACCCTCCTGAGTGTCCGGGCCGCCACCGCGCCCGATAATGCAGGCGCGACTTATGCCAGCCCGACCGACCGTGCACAGATCTACTGCAACGCCGATGATCCCTGGTTTGGGCAGAACGGCATGCCGAGCTACACTGAGCTGGAGCTCACTGCCCCGCTCAAAACACTCAAGCGCGGTGAGACGATCTCGCTGATCACCGCACTGACTTTAGACAAGCTTGATCCTAAACGCCCTCTTGAACCACAAATTGCCGGTAAAATAGCGTCATGAAAGAACTACTTCTCCTAGCGCTGCTTCTTGGCCAGCCGCCCGCCGCCCCTGCCCTCTACGATGAGAAAGCCAGCGGGGCACAACAAATTGAAAAGGCACTCGCCGAGGCCAAGCGCAGCAAGAAAAATGTGCTTTTGCAGTTCGGGGCAAACTGGTGTGGCTGGTGCCATAAGCTCCACAAGCTCTGCGAGAGCGATAAGACACTCGCCGCTGAGCTCAAGAAAAACTTCGTGGTTGTGCTGATTGACGTGAACAAGAAGCACAATGAGGACATTAACCAGCGCTACGGCAACCCGACCAAGCTCGGCCTCCCGGTGATCGTCGTGCTAGACCCAAGCGGCAAGCAGCTCACCACACAAGACACCGGCAAGCTCGAAGAGGGCGACCACCACGATCCCGCCAAAGTACTCGCGTTTCTGAAACAATGGGCTACGAAGCGATGAAAAACCCGCAAGGCTCCAAGCGCACCGTGACTCCAGAAGGCTTTGAGTTCCCTACCAGCACCCCGCGCTTTGTCTATCACTACCTGGTGCCCAAGGCGACAACAACCAAGGTCTATCGCGGCACGTGGATCGCGGAGAACGCTGAGGAGATTCGGCCTAACCAAGAGATCGCAGCGGCGGATATCCCTAGGGGTAAGGAGCCCGTGCTGTTCTTCCGGCTGAGCAAGCCCAAAAACGACTGGCCCAAGGGGCTCTATCGGTTGGAGATCCGCGCCGATGGCAAGCTGGTTCACACCGTCCGCTTCGTCGTGCGCGATCCCTCCTAGCCGATCGGCTTGAAGGAAAATAAAAAAGGGCGGCCATCGGGCCGCCCTTTCTGTTTTGCTTACTTCTTGACTTTACTCGGGAAGTACTTCTCGATAGTCTCTTTGCTCGGGGGCTTGGTGCCCAGCGAGACAAAGAGCATCAATAACGCAGAACCAACCACCATCGGGAAGACAGGGAGAAAACCACCAACCGTCACATTGACGGGGCCGCGCAAAAATACAGGGTTGCCCTCGATGACCTCAAAGGGTGGTGGCGGCTTACGCGGACCGGCGGGCTTGCCCCCAGGAGCACCTGTTGGCGCTCCCCCGCCGGGCTGGGGGGTGGGCAAGGGCTGGGGAGCAGGCGCGGCTTTGGGAGCGGGCTTGAAGACCTCTTTGGCCTTGGCATCCGACATCGCGGTGAGCTGCCAGTTGGCGAGCAAGCAGGCCACGACCCAGAGACACGCCGCCAGTGCGCCCCACTTGGTGCTGCGCTTCCAGAAGAGCGCGGCCAGCATGATCGGGGCGAGCGCGGCAAAGCCCGAGAAGGCGAAGCGAATGGCGAGTTCGAAGATGCCCGCCTGGTCTTTGAGTTGCAAGGCGATGAGATAGCTCACCACACAGATCGCGACAATAAACGCGCGGCCTGCCACTACCTCACCCTTCTGGCCGTATTTCTTGCGCCCGCCGTAGTAGGCAAAGAGATCCTCAGTGAACATGGTCGAGAGCGCGAGGATCTGCGAATCCGAAGCCATGACGCAGGCCATGATCCCCGCCCCGAAGATTCCCGCCAGTGCCGGGGCCGCGTTCTCGGCGAGCAGGCGGATGATGACATCGTTGGCCTCGCCAGGAGTCAGGCCCGGAAACTTCGCCGCCGCCACGACTCCCAGATAGACTGAGGGCAACCAGATCGCGGCGATACAGAGGGGATACAAAACGACGGTCTTCTTGAAGTGCGCTACTTTCTCCGCCGTCATGCACATGATCGCGATGTGCGGGAACATGATCGCGGAGAGAGGAATGAACAAGTAGGAGAAAAACTCCTCGGCAGGGATACGCTCACGTGAGAGCAGCGTGGCCGTGGCGGGTTTGCTGGCAAGCTGGGCCATGATCGTGTCGAAGCCCCCCAGGGTGTTTCCCAGAATGGTAAAGGCAAAGACCCCAAAGGCCAGAAAGAGTGTGGTCTGAAAAGCGTTTACCCAGGCAGTGCCACGCATGCCACCGAAGAAGACATAGCTCATCACCACCAGTGCGACAATCGCGCCGCCCACGGCGTAGGGGATGCGGCCCCCGCTGATCGTCTCCAGCGTGTCGCCACCCCCCATCACTCCGATAATGATGTAGGGAACTAGCATCAGAGCCGTTAAGCCAAACAAGAACGTCCCGATTCCGCTCATCTCCCAGCGGTCGCGCAGAAACTGCACCTGTGTCATGTGGCCGTGTTGCTTACCAAGCCCCCAGAGCCGTGTTCCGATAAAAAAGAGCGTCAGCGGGATCACAATCGCGGATGAGCTTGCCATCAGCCCGAAGACCCCGATACCGCGCTGGTAGGCAAAGCCGGAGCTGCCAAGAATGGCGACGGCGGTCATGTTGGTGCCAAAGAGCGAGAGTAAAAATACTGCGGGACCTAGCTTACGGCTAGCGAGAAAGAAGTCCTCACCGTTGGTTGCCGCTTTGTTCTTAAAGGCGAAGATGCCGATATAGAGCACGGCTGCCAGATAGGCAAAAACAATCCATTCAGGTCTCATGCGTCGAGCTCCTTGGGCCAGAGAAACTTCACCAGAACCGCCATCGTGCAGGCGGCCAGGAGAGCATAGCCCGCGTGGTACGCCAGGCCAATGGGCAGGAACCCGAAGACCAGCGATTTATTGGTCCAGTTCCAGATGTCGTGGTGGAGAATGAGAACAACGACCACCAGTGCTGCTAGCGCATACTTCATCATTTTTCCTTTAAAGCGCAGGGGGAGGTCAGAGCCCGTGTGCCTCGCAGCTCGCAAGCGTCTCGTGCTCCGCGCGGAGCTGAGTCGCACGGGCTTCCATCTGCGCCAGCGCCGCTTTACTGTGTTGTGGCGCGGCTTGTGCGGCCTTTGCTCCCGGAGCGATCGCATAGAGATGGGTGGGAGTGCCGACATAAAGCGTCCCATTGGCAATCACAGGAGACGCGTAGATCGGGGCGCGCATGTCCACACGACCCAGCTCCTTCATCACTTTGCTAGCCGCAAGAATAATAATGTCGCCGTCTTCCGTGCCCGCGTAGACTTTCCCCTCGGCCACCATGGTAGAGCCCCAGATATGGCTCTTGGAGTCAAAGCTCCAGTACAGCTTGCCGGTTTCAGAGTCGAAGCAGTGGACAAAACCCGAGTAGTCCGCAACAAAGACCATGCCATTGATAATGGAGGGCGTCGAGAGCGAGCGGTGGATACTCTTATTCACCCAGAGGGTCTTGCCGGTGATGGCATCAATACAGGCCATCTGCCCGATTCCCTCACCATGCTCTGGGTCCTGCCCAATGGGCACGTAGACACGGTTTTTATAGAGCACGGGAGTTGCAATCACCTCACTGGGACCATCGAACGTGGCGTACTTGAGCGGCTTGCCCGCCTTCATCCGGTACTCGGGTGGATTGCAGTCGTACTTCCAAAGCGTCTTGAGAACGCTCTGGTCGCCGCCCAGGGCGCTGGCCGGATCGAAGGCGTAGCAGATACCATCGCCGCCGCCAAAGATGATTGTCTCTTTGCCATTGACGAGGCCACCTGCGGGCGATGACCAGTTGGAGTGCATGGTCTTTGCCGAGACACCGCTGCCCTCTTCCCCGAGATACTTGCCTGTGTTCTTATCCAGAACGCAGAGCGCGGGCGCTTTTGGGTTGGGAATATTGGTGTGGGTCCAGTCCACCCCATTGCTCGTGGTGACCGTGATGGTATTGCCTAAGATCAGGGGGCCACAGTTCGTAATATTGTGCGGGAAGATGCCAAGCTCCTCACGCATATCAAAGCGCCAGAGCACATCAGCATCTTTGGCCCCCAGCGTGTGAGGCGGCTTGCCTTTATCCGTAAGGTACTTCGCCTCGTCCTGTACGCCCTGGTTGCCATTGGCCTGTCCATTGACATCAAGACAGATCACCTCGCAACGGTTGGTAACCACATAGACTTTATCGCCTTCTACAGCAGGCGACGAACACAGCCCTAGGAACTCCCAGTCGCTCACTTTGCCGGTGCCAAGCTTGGGGACAGCGAGCTGCCAGATCATCTCGCCTGTTTTTTCGTCCAGACAGAGCAGCACCGCACGGTCGCCCTTAAGCTTCTCATCGCGCGGGCTCTCGTTGTTGGTGCCCACAAAGATCTTGCCACCGGATACCGTCGGGTTGCCGTAGGACTGCGAGCCGAGCTTGGCGACCCACTTGACGTTTTTAGTCGTCGCCAAGTCAATCTCCTCGGTGCTCCCCTT
>JANNDD010000897.1:0-1703 GCA_031387365.1 Armatimonas sp.
GAGCTGCCCTCCTGGGGCTTTGCCAATGCGGGCACCCGCTTTGGAGCCTTCCCCGAGCCGGGAGTGGCACGCGATATCTACGAGAAGATCGAAGATGCCGCGACCGTGCATCGCCTGACCGGGGTCTGCCCGACCGTCGCGGTGCACATTCCCTGGGATCTGCCGCCCACGGGTAAGACCTGGGCGGATATCGCGGAGTTTGCGAAGTCTGAGGGGGTTGCGATTGGGGCGATCAACCCGAATTTGTTTCAAGACCACGACTATAAGCTAGGCTCGGTATGTAATCCTGACCCGGCGGTGCGTAAGAAAGCCGTCGCGCATCTCAAAGAGTGCGCCGAGATCATGAAGGTGACGGGCAGCAAGCTGCTGAGCATCTGGCTGGCCGATGGGACGAACTACCCCGGCCAGGACGATATTAAAAGCCGCCGCCAGCGACTCATTGACTCGCTGGCCGAGGGCTACGCCGCGATGCCGAGTGACGGCGAGATGCTGGTGGAGTACAAGCTCTTCGAGCCCGCGTTTTATCACACCGATCTGGCCGACTGGGGCACGAGCTACACGGTCTGCCAGAAGCTGGGGGATCGGGCAAAAGTGCTGGTGGACACGGGGCACCACGGCCACTACACCAATATCGAGTTCATTGTCTCCACGCTGATTTCCGAGGGCCGCCTCGGGGGCTTCCACTTCAATGATCGGCGCTACGCCGACGATGATTTGATCGTCGGGAGCGCCAACCCCTACGCTCTCTTTTGCATCTTCCACGAGCTGATCAACGGCAACGACGGTAAAACGGCGTTCCAGACAGCCTACATGTTGGATCAGAGCCACACCGTCGAGAAGAAGATCGAGGCCATGGTGCTCTCGGTGCTCAATGTCCAGACCGCCTATGCCAAGGCGCTGTTGGTGGACCGTGCCGCTCTCGCCGAGATGCAGGTGGCTGGAGACGTGATGGGGGCACACGCGATTCTCCGCGATGCCTACGAGACCGATGTCCGCCCGATCCTCGCCGCCACCCGCGAAGAGATAGGTCGCCCCGCCGACCCGCTCAAGGCCCTCGCCACCGACGAGCTCGTCAAGGAGCGTCGCGCCCGCCGCCAAGTCGAGCCCGCAAGGGCAAGTGGTGCCGGTTTGGGAGCATAGAACAATCACAGAGCTAGGGTGCGGTGCACCCTGGCTTTTTTTATGCCTCTCGAAGAGGCGGAGGAGCCTGTCCCGCGCGGCAGAAGAACCAGCGGATCGTGCTGGAGCGGCTCATGGCGCGGGAGAACGGGGTCTACTGGCGTGTGTGAAGCCTGCAAGCCCAGCCGGAGTCCAAGAGGCATGAGACAAGCTCTTGTGCTTCTGGGACTTATTGGGACTCTCATACTTGTGGGCTGTGGAGGCACGGGGACTCCATTGGTGACGGGCCGTGCCTTGCTCGGGAGTGGTGGCTGTGGTGCGCCGCCGCCTGACGGCGTTTGCCCCAATCCCGTTGTCTACTCCGGGTTTACCGGTGCCCGCCTGCGTGTCTATTCCGAGTTTGGGGAGATGCTTCTGACGAGTGCCACCGCTGATACGGAGGGACGCTTTACGGTGAACCTGCCCACCGGAACTTACCGCGTGACTGCCGAGCAGATGCCGGGCTATGGGGTACTCCTAGTTGTCACTGACCCACCGACATCCACCACGCTCTCTTTCTACCAGCCACCGCCTTAGGCTAGTCG
>JANNDD010000931.1:0-12128 GCA_031387365.1 Armatimonas sp.
AATGACGATGCAGAACTTCTTGTGGCTCTCTCTTAGCGGCTAGAACGGGCCGCGCTCCCAAGGCCCCCAGATCGCCAGCGTGACACCAGGGAGTTGTAGGTTCACAAAGAGTGTCTGCCCATCAGGGGAGAAACAGGCTCCGGCGAACTCGCTCTCTTCGTAGCCAAGATAGACATTGCGGGCGAAGCTAAAGATCTCGCCTTTTTTCGTGAGGCCGCGCAGATAGCAGTCCCCGCCGTAGGTGTCTTCGCAGAGCACGAGGCCGCCGCGTGGGGTGACACAGAGATTATCCGGGTTCCATAAAACGCCCTTGGACTTGGACTCAAAGAGCAAGACGAGCTCGCCTTTGTCCGCGCCTTGGGGCTGGTAGCGCCACACTTGACCGAGCAGTTTATCGCCCCCTGTCGTGGCGTTCAGGTAGACATAGCCATTGCCCCACCAGCAGCCTTCGAGCCGCGCAAAAGTCGCGCCGCCTTTGGCTTTCCCCGACTCATAGACCGCCAGCGGATTGGTGCTTGCGGCAGCGGGATCGGGATCGTCAATGTCTACCCAGCGACAAGTGAGCGGCTCACCCACGGTTTGCTTTTTCCGAAGATCGGCCTGAGGTTTCCCCTCAACCACCAGCATCTGGAGCCGTCCTCCCTCGATGAGCTGCCCCAGCTTGGTCGGCAAAAAGCGATAAAAACCCGCACTGGTGCGATCCTCAGTCTCGTAGATAATTCCCGTGGCAGGGTCTACGGCAATCGCCTCGTGCACAAAGCGGCCCATGGCTTTGAGCGGCACGGGCACCACGGGTGTGTCGCTCGCGGCGGGTACTTCGAAGATATAACCGTGCTCTTTCTCAAAGCCGCCGATGACTTTGCCCTTGTCATCTTTGCCCAGAGTTGGCCCGAGCGTGGTCTCCTCGCACGAGAGCCAGCTTCCCCACGGCGTGGGGCCGCCTGCACAGTTGGTGTGCGTTCCGGCTAGGCTGATATGGCTCTCGGTCAGCTCGCGGGTTACCGGGTCAATCGTGAGCGTGGTCACTCCACCACCCGCGCTTGTATCGTAGGCATGCTCGTCTTGGAGAATTGCGGTACCAGGCCGGGCGAGTGTGTTGGGAACTTCGTGGTTGCGCACGAGGCGTAGCTTACCATTCACTAAGAACGCTCCCATTCCATCGTGCTTGGTGGGCGTAAGATTGCCATCGGTCATGCGAGTACCCTGCCGCCCTAGGACATTGTAGGAGAACCCCTCCGGTAGCTCTAAGAACACCTCCCCCGTGTTGTGCGCCGCCGTGGGCATCAGATTTCCGTAGCCAAGTGCTACTGCACTCCGGTCCAGTGCAAGCGCCCCACGCATCACCAGACCAGTCAGGCCAATCCCACCCCCCAAGAGAAGATCTCTACGATTCATGCGCTTAGCCTACCCGCTTATGTACACTTAAAGCTCAAGCGAGGATTAAGAAAACCGCCTCTACATGATATAATTTCACACAATAACGATGACCAAGGATGAGCGCCTCCAGTGGTTTGAAGCCACCCTTGAGCAGGCCGGGATGCGACGAACGCTCCCGCGCCGGATTCTTCTGCGCCTTCTGGCTGCCAGTGTGCGTCCTCTCTCCGCGCAAGACATCTACGAGCAGACCGAAAACGACATCAATCTGGTCACGATCTACCGCACCCTCAACGAGCTGACTCGGCTAGACTTGCTGATTCGTACCGAGTTTGGCGAGGGTTTCTATCGCTATGAGCCCGCCCCCGGCCCCTCAGACACGGACCACCACCACCATCTGGTCTGTGATAGCTGCGGCTCAATCGCGGACTTCGAGGGCTGTATGGTGGATGCCATGCTCACCCAGACCACAATTCCCCATAACTTTCAGGTCGCCAGCCACACCCTGACGCTCCACGGAACCTGCGAGCGCTGCCAGACCACCTCTCCGACCAAGTAACTTTATTTCTCTCGCGGCCTAACTGCATTCATGTTACAATAAGCAATCTGTAGCTTATGTGGATGTCTTACAAAAAACAGAGAGTTTTAAAACGTCTCGTCCCTTCCGTCGTGGCGCTCTGGCTATTTGTCTGTGTCTGGTGCCCACTGACACACTTCAAGAACCATAAGCTACGTACAGAGGCGGCAGCACTGACCTCAGCATCTAGCGAGTCTTGTTCTCTTTGTCTGCTAGAATCGCTTCCTATCTGCCTGACGGCTGTTTCTATAGCACTCTTAGTTCCGGCCCTCTTCGTTCCCGAGCCTACGAGCACCCTCTTGCTTCCTCTAGGGAAAGTGCTCCTCCCCGCTCTTTCCACACGCGGCCCACCTGACTTTCTCTCCTAAAAATAGCCGTGACGCAGCTCGTCCGGCTTTCGTCGTTGATTCTTTCCTCTTTATTTAGGAGTGTGATCTCTCATGCGTCTTTCGTCTATGGCCCGTCTTGGGCTTGTCCTTGCTATTTCTGTCTCTCTTTCTTCCGTTGCCCACGCTGATGTTGTGGGTCGCTTAAAGATCAAAGTGCTCAGTGCCGAGTCTGAGAAGCCTCTGTCAGGCGCTAAGATTCTTCTGACGGACAGCGCCGGGGTGCGTGCACCGCTCACGGTTACCACGGGAGCCGATGGCACCACCCTCACGCCGCCGCTCGAAAACAGGGCTTGGAAGCTCACGATTTCGGCGGGGGAGTTCCAGAAAGATACCCAGAGTGTCACGGTTGTCGCCGATGCCACCACCGATGTCGAGATTCTGCTGGAGCCCCTCAAAGAGAAGACCATCAAGATCACGGCGGAGCGCGATCGAATCCGTAGCGGCGATGCATCGTCGGCAAAGTCTCTTTCGAGCGAGATGGTAAGCATATTTCCGCTGACAGCGGGCAACCGCCAGAGTCTGACCAAGGCGATCCGGGCCGTTCCTGGCTTTGCGGAGGACTCTGTTAATCAGATTCACCCCCGCGCCGAGCACTCCGCCACCTCGATCTACCTCAATGGCTTCTTGCTTCCTGGCGCGTTCCAGGGCCGGGCCGGCCAGTTTCTCGCACCCGATGCACTCCAGACCATTGATGTGATCACGGGCGGCTTTGCCCCGGAGTACGGCTCAGAGACGGCGGCGGCACTGAACCTGACGTTGCGCTCGGGGACACTCGTGCCATTTCGTACACTGACCATGACCGGCGGTGGCTTTGGCACAGGAGAAACGAGCTTTACCGCAGGCGGCCAGACGGGATCAGCGGACAAGAAAAAGCTGGGCTATTTAGTAAACTACACGGGCCGCACCACAGACAATGCCGTAGAGGGGCCGCAACCTGATCAGCAAACACGTCATAATGGCCAGACCTCACAGACTCTTTTTGCCAACCTCGACTACGATCTCTCCGCCGCAGAGAAGCTCTCTTTCACCGTGAACACAGCGCCGGCACGCACCCAGATCGCCAATCGCACGGGGCTGGGCGCCAAGTATGCTCCCGTAGGGCAGGGCTTTGGCTACGGGGGAGTGAAGAATGCCGACAGCGGCCTCGCCTCCCAGGAAACCCTGGGCCAGGACATCTACCAGAATGACAACAACGGCTTTGGGACGCTTCAGTACCGCAAGCAGCTCAATGCCAAGACTACCGCCGTGGTCACCTACGGCTCATCGGAGTCGCAGCAGGATCTACTCAACAACTCACCGGGCAATGGGGCGACGATCTCCTCCAGCAGCCTTGCCGCCGACTCCTCCCTGGAGTTCCACCCGACGATCAAGCGGACGTATAATCAGAGCCAGCTTCAGGCTAACCTCACCGTCAATGAGGGCAAGCACACCTACAAGTTTGGCGGAATCTTCTCCGACCAGCGCGGCAACGAGAGCTACCAGATCGTCCCGGGCAGCCAAACCGCACTCAATGCCCTGCATGAGCTTGATGCGCGGCTTGTCGCTCCGGGGGGGAGCCTAGTGGGGGGTGACTATATCATCGGAGCCGCCACCGCCACGCCCACGCTTCGGGTCAAGCGCAAGGGCTACTACGGCGCAGCCTACGCCCAAGACACGTTCAAGGCAAGTGAGAAGCTGACGGTCAACTATGGCCTGCGCCTCGACACCTACAACTCCCAGCAGACCGTAGACGGCGCGACGGGCGCATCTCTCACTGCAACCGATCTCTCACCGCGTGTCAATCTTGCCTACAACGTGGCTCCAAGAACCGTGGCCCGCGCTTCGTACAACCAGCTTTTCTCCCAGCCACCGCTCGCCCAGGGGGGGCTGATTGGCGATGCCGTCAAGCCCCAGCGCGTCAAGATGATCGAAACAAGCCTAGAGCGCCAGCTCCCCCAGAACCAAACGATCAAGCTTGCCGCCTACCGCAAGTGGTTCCACGACCAGCTCGATACCGCCATTCTAATCCCTGGAACACAGATCGGGGTGTTCTCCACAGTCAATATCAGCGCGGGCTCGTTTGCCAATGGCCTAGAGCTCTCCTACGATAAGACACCCAAAAATGGCGTGGGGCTTGGGAGCTTCTTTACCTGGGCCAATGCCATCAACAAGCTGGTCAATGGCGAGGAGGCCTACTCCGACCACGACCAGCTCAACACGCTCTCGGGTGGCCTGACCTACGGCCTCAAGAACGGTTCAAATCTCGCTCTAAGTGCCTACTACGGCAGCGGCGCGTTTTCATCCCCGATTGTCAACCCAGAGGACGAGGATGCAACCGTGGACGGTGGCAAGCGGCAGCCACGTACGGAGATCAACTTCCGCTACTCCACCGGAGCCAAGCTCCTCAAGAATGATCTGCAGGCAGATGTCTCCGTCGAGAACCTGCTTGATAGCCGCGCCGTGATGAACTTCAACTCGCCCTTCACCGGAACCCGCTTCCAGCAGGGCCGCCGTGTGATGCTTAGTCTGACAAGAAAGTTCTAAATCGCATGACGGATCTGAAAGACAACCTCACTACCCGCTTCGGTCTCGCAATGGGGCTCTCCCTAGGGCTCAATATGGTATTTCTGCTCGCCATCGCTCGTTTCTCAGCGAGCCATGCAGGCCATCGCGACAGCCACCCGGGCTTTGTAGAGGTTGTCTTTCAGGACTGTCCAGAGTGCCGCCTTCCTCCAAAGACAGAAACACCTGCAACCCCGGCTCCAGCCCCTGTCATGCCTCTACGGGAACAGATAACCGAGCCACCAAAACAAACATCTGTCCCCAGCACTAGTCCATCTGTCCCCAGCGCTCGTCCCGTTCTCACTTCGGTTGGCGCACCTGCCCCCCAGCCTTCAGAACGTCCCCAGCCTTCCATAGACAGCTTGCCGCAGCCAGCTCCGAAGCCAGACGTCACCGCAGCCACGCAAGCTCCCGTTCAAGCCGCTCCTACTGTGTCGGCAGCTCCACCGAAGCCCACCCCCGAGCCAACGCCTACACCACGGCCAACGCCTCGCCCCACCCCTGAGCCTACTCCGACTCCAAAGCCCACTCCGCCCCCCACGCCTAAGCCCACCGGGCCCACCCGCGAGGCCGAACCGACACACCAAGTCCAGCCCACGATCCCCGACTCTCTCAAGAAAGGCGAGTTCAAGTCTTTTGTCCGTGTGGTTGTCGAGATCGAGGCCGATGGCAGCTTCGAGGTCACTCTGCGCACGTCCTCAGGAAACCCGGAAGTGGACCAGCGCGTTCTGGAGGCCCTCAAGAAATGGAAGTGGAGGCCCGCGCTCAAGAGTGGTCAGGCCCTCGCTAGCACCGAGCGCTTCAAGTTCGAGTTCGAAGTTCAGTAGCTCTGTTTTTTTACATCTTCACCCGAAGTTCGGTACAATCCCGCAAGATGCGCTACCACACTGCTCCGAGAAGGCTGTTAGGGCTGGGACTGACTCTGGTTTTGATGATCATGGCGGGCTGCCTGGGTGATCCCAGTCTGACACCCGCCTCGCCCAAGCCAAAAGCAGCTTTATTGGAGACCGGAACCTTCATGGGCAATGCCGCCTGTGCCGAGTGCCACTCCGATATTGCTCGCAGCCACGGACAGAGCTCCCATGCCCAGACCCTGAGCCTTCTCTCCCCCCGCGACCTCGGAGCACGCGTGCCCCCTCTAGGCAAAATTGCCCAATCGGAGTTTGTGCTCCATGAGACAGCGGAAGTGTTCACGGTTGCCGCTCCAGCCCTCTCAGATCAGAAAGCGCCACTAGATCTTGCCGTGGGATCAGGGAAAACTGGGGTGACCTATGTGGCCTTTCTGGATGACAACAAGATGGCGGAGTTTCGGATGAGCTACTTTCCCATAAAGAAAAGCTGGTACATCACCCCGGGCCAAGAAAAACTAGTACCGGGCTCTCTTGGCAAGGTGCACCCGGTAGCCAATGGAAAAAAATGCATGCTCTGCCACGCTGTCGCGGTGCCGGAGACGGGCGGGAAGCCAGAGAAGCGCTTCTTCGGTGTCGGGTGTGAGTCCTGCCACGGTGCGGGTGCAGCGCATGTCGCCGCGGCTCGCTCGGGCAAGTTCGATATCGGAAAGATGGAGTCTTTGGGTAAGCTTTCGGCGACCAGGCTCAACTTGCTGTGCGGGAAGTGCCACGGGACGCGCGAATCTGTCAAGGAGGCGCACCTTCCCAGTGATGTCAGCAACCGGATGCAGACCTACGGCCTGATGGAGAGCAAGTGCTTCCAGAAAAGCTCAGATACGCTCTCCTGCCTCACTTGCCACAGCCCCCATGAGAATGCCAAAAGCGCGACGAGAGAACCCGTCTTCTATGAGCGTGCCTGCCTGACGTGCCATTCGAGGCAAACCCCACAGCAAAAACCCTGCCCGATCAACCCGACGGCCAAGTGTCTCAGCTGTCACATGCCTGCACGAAAGGCACTCGCAGGCTCAGAGATCCCTATGACAATGGCGGATCACAACATCCAAATCCCCAAAAAAAATTAATATTCTTTTCATATTTGGCATAGACATTGCGAGGGAGATGTGGTATAAACCGATATTAAATCGGGCTTAATAAAAACGCTTCGAAGCGTCTCATCATAGCTGGTCAACACTGCCCGATAGTGCTTACGCACACTACTGGAATCACTACGAAAACTCACTGAAATAAGAGGTTTTGAATGACTCGTTTTTCTTCTGCCAAAAAAGCGTTTACGCTGATTGAGCTTCTCGTCGTCATCGCGATTATCGCGATTCTTGCCGCGATCTTGTTCCCTGTCTTCGCACAGGCCCGCGAGCGTGCCCGTGCCATCTCCTGTATCTCCAACCTCAAGCAGATCGGGCTTGGCCTGATGATGTATTCCCAGGACTACGACGAGACCCTACCCGTCGCTTTCCCCGCTAACCCGCCTATCAACGGGGGCGGCCAGGCAGTCACCCCCTTTGAGTCCATGATCGAGCCCTACACTAAGAATACGGACATGTGGAAGTGTCCTAGTGTCAACCGCAATGCAGGCGCGAACTATGGCCTGGGCAACTACTACGACGGCAGATTCAACTTAGCGCCTAAAACCCGTACCTACAGCTCGGTTGGCCGCATCAATACCCGCCAGGCAAATGGAACCGACCAGAACACGGGTATGTCCAACTGGGGTGGCACGCCCACCGCGCTCGCCGCAATGGATGCCCCCGCAGAGACCATCGAGGTCGTGGATGTCAATGGAGGCGATGTGAACTACGGCTCACCGTGGGGCTCGCTCTTCACGGGCTGCGACACCTGGAAGCTCGCCGGACGTAAGATTACCCAGGATGCCGCAACCTCCGGGAACTGTGCCGGTGCCTACAATTCCAACCCAGGAACCAAGGGCCACATGGAGAATGGCAACTATGTCTTCGCCGACGGCCACGCCAAAGCACTGAACTGGGGAACCGTTCGCAAGAACGATTTCTACCTCTTCAAGAACGCCAAGCCAACTGCTATCTTCGTCCCGTAGGCTCTCAACACACCACTAACCAGACGCACCGCCTCACTAGATGCGGTGCGTCTTTAATTCTTTAATAATGGTGGAAAGGAAAACTATCCCAATGAAAAATAAGAATCGTTTCGTGGCACTGCTTGCCGCTTTTGCTACCTCGTTTTGTCTGCTGGGTTGCCAGAAGGACGAAGTTGCCAAGGACTCCGCCTCCACAATTGCGGCCGATGCCAAGGCAAATGCAGGAGCTGCCCCGGTAGCCGTGCCCAGTGAGGCGAAGGGTCAGATGAATGCTGCCCTCAACGACCCCAATACACCGCCTGAAGTGAAGGCGAAAATCCGAGCACAAGGCGGCGGGCAGTAGGTTTTAGAGATACTCTAGCAGATATGCCCGCACCCCGTACCCGTTCTCAGGCCGCAGCGCGTCAACGACTCCGTTGGCTCGGTGCGGCCCTTGCTTTTTCCCTGATCGGTCTGGGAATACGCTCGGTCGTCCAGGCCAACCACGCCACCTGGCTCCGTGAGTCGTACCTGGATGAGCTAGAGCGCTACACGCTAAAATCACCCAAAGATGGGCAGGCGCTAGCGCTTCTGGGGGCACGCCTCGCGGAGATCAACCGCTTCGCAGAAGCGGCGGAGGTTCTTTCTCGTGCGATTCAGACAGGAATGCGCGATGAGCTGCTCTGGCGGACATGGGCCGCGTGTCTGACAGCCTCCGGTCAGCGCTCCGCCGCCCGTGCCGTCCTAGAGGAGGCGCAAAAAGGCGGCGCGAGCGACGCTGCCTCTGTCGCAGAAGCCCTCAAGCGTGCTGAAGCGCTTCCTAAGGGTGCCACCGATATTGATATTGCCAAGGCGCTCTGCCCCCAAGGCCCAGGCGAGGTAACCCAGCGCTACTCGCAGGGGAGCTATCTCAACAGCTACTCCGATGGCAAGGCGCGCCGCGACCGGGCGCACAGCGGCTTTTCCTACCGTGAGCGGCTCGCACGTGCCAACCCGGACTCCCTAGAGGCGCAGCTTCTCTGGGCGGACGCGCTCCGTCGCAACGGGCGCTACCAGGATGCGGAGCAGGCGGCACAAAAGGCACTGGCTCTTGCCCCGGACTCCCAGGAGGCCCAGCTTGTCTCCGCCGATGTCTTGCTGGCGGGCGACGCAGCGGTGAAAGCGGCGCTCCAGTACAAAAAAATACTCGCCAGGAACCCAGACAGTCTCCTCGCGATGATTGGACTAGGACGGGCAGCAACCGAGAAAAAGCTTCATCGGCTCGCTCTGGAGAACCTGGAGAAGGCAGTCAAGCTGGCCCCGGGCAATATAGAGGTCTGGATCGCACTGGGCAAGACCTATTTCTACCAGGGCCTACGCTACGACCTCTCTCTGGCAGCGTACCAGAAAGCGGCCCAGCTTGACCCCGAGCGCACCGATTTCCTCACGCCGATGGCCGATGCCTACCGCGCGAACTACAAGCCCGCCGAGTCTGAGGCCCTGCTACGCCGCCGCCTTGCCGCCGTTCCTCTCGATGCCCAGGCGCACTACATGCTCGGCTACCATCTGACCACCCAGCAGAGTACCCCCGCCCGCGTCACCGAAGCGGAGAAACACCTGCGCCTCTCGCTCCAGCTAGAGCCGGATGCCCTAGCCGCCCGACAGGCCCTAGCCCAGATTCTGCTCGATAAAAACGATGCAAAACAAGCTGCCGACGCGGGGATTCTACTCACCGAGGTTCTCGAAGCGAAGCCGCGTGATATCAGTGCGCTACGGCTCATGGCACAGGCTTACCGTAAGATCGGCAAGCCCGAAAAGGCGAAAGAAGTGCAGGCAATCGCCACCGAGATCTCCCGTGTGGAGGACGAAATCCGGCGACTGGTTGAACAGGAGCTGGCACACCCCGCAGACAGTGCCATCCACCAGAAGCTCTCTCAGCTCTACCGCCAGACAGGGGAGCTGGAAAAGGCACGTCAGCAAGACGGCATGATCCAGATGCTCAAGACCCACCCCGAGCAGGCAGCACGCGGCCTTCAGGCGCTCATGGACGCCACCATGCGCGAGACGGCGGCGGACACGTCTAAGAAGCCCTAGCGCGGCGGCAGGCCGGGCGAGAGGGTTAGGTAGCGCCCCGTGGGAAAGCCTTTCCAAGTCTCGGTCTTACCCGACGGCCACCGAACCGTAAGGCTCTCCACTTGCCCCTTGCCCAGCCCGAAGTGCACACGCGGGTCGGATGCGGAGAGATACGAGCCCGCACTCTGGCACTGCCGCTCCCGGGTCTGCCCATCCGAAAGCTTCAGGGTGAGTACCGCACCGTAGCGTCCCCCACAGTCAAAGCCAACCCAGCCCTGTGGGGTGCTCTCATTATGGAGCAACAACGGCTTTCCCTCGCTGTCCACAATCAGCGCGTCCACACGACCATCGTTGTCATAGTCGCCCACCGCAAGGCCACGGCCCACAATCGGCGCAAGGCTCCCGATTCCTGAGGTGGCCCCAGCATCGGTAAAGCTGCCTTTCTGATTGTGCAAAAAAAGCGTCTTCTGGCGGTAGGTTGTGTCCTCGATCAGCTCGATATTGTCCTGCACATGGCCGTTGGTAACAATCAGATCCAGCCAGCCGTCGTTGTCCGCATCGAAAAACTTACAGCCAAAGGCAACATACGGCAGCGCCGCTTGCCCGATTCCGGAGCTATTGCTCTTGTCGCTGAACGCCTCGTCGCCATCGTTGTGGTAGAGATTCTTCACTTCGTTGCGGAAAGTGGCCACAAAGAGATCGAGCTTGCCGTCGTTGTCGTAGTCGCCCCAGTCAATGCCCATGCCTCCATGGACTTTCCCCTCAGAGTCCGTCGCCACGCCCGATGCCTGCCCCGTGTTCTCGAACTTTCCACCGCCACGAGCACAGAATAGGTCCCCGGGTGCCTCATCGTTAGCAAGCGCCACACTGGTCAGCCCCTTGCCCGTAATATCGGCAAACGCCACCCCGAGCCCGCGCCCGTTCTGTGTGCTAAAGCCCGATGCCTGCGAGACATCCGTAAAGGTCTTGCCATCGCCACGCCAGAGGGTGCCGCGTAGCCCGATATAGCGCGTGGGCCCACAGGAGCTGAGCACCTCTCCATGCTTCTCCGTGCGGAACTTGCAGAGCTGGGGTTCCGTGGTCGGACCGAACTGGGCATAGTTCGCCACGTAGAGATCGAGCTTCCCGTCTCCATTCAGATCAGCAAACCCACAGGACGTCCCCCACGGCTGTGGCTTGAGCCCCGAGCGAGACGTCACGTCGAGAAAGCTCTTACCAGACGCATTGTGCAGCAAGCGACCCTCACGGTAGCCAGAGAGATACACATCTACAAAACCGTCACCATCATAATCGCCCACCGCGCAGCCCAGAAAGTAACCAGACAAGATCCCCAAGACAGAGGCCGTCACCTCCGCGAAGTGCCCTTTACCGTCGCCCTGAAAGAGTGCAGGCTTTGGGCCAACCAACAAGATATCTAAGTTGCCATCGTTGTTAAAGTCCAGAAAGGCGCACCCATTGCCAATGGTCTGAAGGATGTTCAACGGACGCTTGCCAGGGGCCGTGCAGGCAAACTTAATCCCGGCTACCTCCGCGACCTCAGCAAAACGAACACCAGACGGTAGGGGAGTGGGCTGAGCTGGAGCGAGGGGCTTCTGGCAACCCGAGGCCACGATAAACAAAGAAAGAGCGGTGAGCAAGCGACGACGGTGTGGGTGCATATCAGGACATTTTATCAGTTGCGGTACAATCCCCACATGGGTTTTCGCATGGGGGGGCCGGGCGGGCCAGGCGGAGCGCCAAAGAAGCCAAATCCGGAAACAATCAAGCGGGTATTCGGGATTTTTGTTCCGTACCGTCGTCAGCTTGCGTTTATTTGTGTACTTGTTTTAATCTCCGCAGGAGTGGGGCTACTCCCGCCAGCGTATCTACGGACCATCGTGGATGAGGGATTTGGGAAAAAAGACTTTGAGGTCGTGACACACTACACGCTCCTCACGCTCCTGACCACCATTGCGTCCAGTGGCTTCTCTCTCTGGTTTGGGTATCTCTCGGTTCTTGTGGGCCAGAAGATCATGCGCGATCTGCGCCTCAATCTCTTCGATCACTTGCAGGGCATGAGCCTGCGCTTCTTTACCAGCACACGCACCGGGGAGATCCAGTCCCGCCTTATTTCCGATGTGGGTGGCGTTCAGGGCGTGCTCTCAGACACGCTCGCCAACTTCCTCAATAACATTACCGTGGTGATCTCCACCCTTATCTTCATGATCGCGCTCGACTGGCGACTCACGCTGCTGGCACTCAGTATTCTGCCTGTT
>JANNDD010000959.1:0-6693 GCA_031387365.1 Armatimonas sp.
CTTTCGCGCCCTGCTGCGCGCCCTAAAAACCTACGCCACCAGCAAGGGGCTGGAGGCGAAGATTATTAGCGCCAACCGGACCTGGGCGGAGCAGGACGCGCTCTTTGCCAAGGGACGCACGACCCCACCCCTTGGTAAGGAGTTTATTGTTACCAATGCCCGTGGTGGACAGAGCAACCATAACTACCAGATCGCGGTAGACATCGGGCTTTTCAAAGATGGCTTGTATCTGAAAGAGTCGGTGCACTACAAGAAAATGGGGCCACTGGGCGAGGCGCTCGGGCTGGAGTGGGGCGGAAGCTGGAAGACCATCAAAGACGAGCCGCACTACCAAATCAAGATCAACAAGCCTGTCTCCGTACTCCGTGAGCTGGTCCGCACCGAGGGCTGGAGTGCACTGGATGCGCTGATCCCCACCTTTGCCGCCACGCCCAAGCCGACTCCTACACCGACTCCCGCTCCGGTACTTTTACCAGACACCGTGGCGGTCTTCCTGGATCGAGGAAACAGCGACGAAGCCAAGAAGATCAGCCTGGATGCGTGGTTTGTCGAGAGCCGGATATGGGTGGCAATTCGCGACTGGGCGGACTTCTTTGGCGGGACGCTGATCGAGAAAAATGGTAAGTTCTCGCTGCTTCTCAGTGGCCAGAGCACTCCCATTCCCACACAGATGATTGCCGAGCACACAGCGGCACGCTTTGCCGATATCAACGCCGTGCTCGGCTGGAACTTCTCCTTCGACGGTGCCATCCGCCCTCGCAAGCTCACCATCCACCCCGATAGCTAGCCAAACGCCCCTAGCCTTGCCAAAGAGCTTTGAGGGTGGGCAGGTCGTAGCCGATGGGCCAGCGGGGGGCGTTTTTCTCCTCAAAAGCCGACTTCCAGCGGTTGTGAAGCCAGAGATACTGCTCGGGGTACTGGCGGATACCTTCTTCAATGGCGAGGTTCACCCGGGCCATCAAGCTCGCCTCGCTTTCGTTCTCTTTGGGCCAGAGTGGCTCGTGAACCACAATTTTATAGGTGCTATCAGGCTTCATCACGCAGTAGGAAACGATCAAGGGCGCACCCGTCTTCAGAGCCAGTGCTGCTGGCCCCGTCACTGTGCCAGCGGGAATGCCAAGAAACGGAACAAAAACATCACCGCTGTTCTGATCGGTCAGCATAGCGATAGCCTCGCCCTTTTTAAGGGCCACGAATAGTTTGCGAAGAGAAGCCCCTCCCTTACTCACAACCTCGTAGCCACCACTCTGACGAATCTTCTTAACCATCGCTCCAAAGACGGGATCGTTGGGATCACGTGCCACGACCGTGAGCGGCACCCCAGACTTGGCCGCGTAGCGTGCGAATATCTCGAAGTTGCCCAAGTGCCCCCCGACTCCAATCAGCCCCTTACCCGCAGCCAGTGCCTGCTTAGAGCTCTCCCAGCCCTCGATCTCCGTGACAAGCTCAAGGATATTGTCGTCGCCGCGCAGGGCGGAACGGTAGAAATCCAGAGTCACTCGCCCAAAGTGCTCAAAGACTTTTCGGGTCAGCTCTTGCCGCTGGGCTTGTGTCAGCGCATCGCCGTAGATCAGGCGCAGATTACGTAGCGAGGTTGTGCGGGGGCGCCTCACCAACCAGAAACCAAGCTGCCCTAGACGGGTTCCCAGGCGGAGCGCCTTCGCACGCGGCATCTGGGCAACCTTATGCCCGAGACGCTCCAGGGTGAAGGCAAGGAACCGCTGAAAAACAAGAGTGGACCTGGTCATAGGTTATTATGATACCCCCTCCCATTTGGGGGGTATAATCCCAGCGTGAATGAAGCGGACGTATTGGGAAAAGTGGCAGCGGAGCGGGTGCGCCCACAGAGTGTCGAGGGGGTGCAGGATGTCTTACGCCAGGCACACGAAGCAGGCCTGAGTGTGATTCCCTGGGGAGGGGGCACGGGTCAGGACTACGGAGGGGTGCCGCGCAAAGCCGATATCCTCCTGGATCTGGGCGCACTCAGCGCCCTAGTAGCCCATGAGTACGCCGATATGACCGTGACGGCTCAAGCGGGAATGACTCTTGCGGATCTCCAGGCACAGCTTGCTCAGCACGGGCAGTTCCTCCCGCTGGACCCGCCCCAGTCGGAGAAGGCGACACTGGGAGGGATTCTGGCGACCAATGCCTGTGGCCCGCTACGGCTCGGCTACGGCACGGTGCGCGACTGGCTGATTGGGATCACGGTGGTGGATGCGCAAGGGCGGCTGATCAAGGGCGGTGGCAAGGTGGTAAAAAATGTCACCGGCTACGACCTGCCCAAGCTCCATGTCGGGGCGCTGGGCACCCTTGGGGTGATTGTCGAGGCCACGTTTAAGGTCAGCCCCAAGCCCGAGACGGCGCGCACCCTGGTGGCGCAGGTCAGCCCGGCGAGCGATCTCAGTACGGCGGCAGTGCGGCTCTGGCAGGAGACGCGCCCGGTGAGCCTCTTGCTCCACGAGGACACTCAGGGGCGTTTTCTGGTGGCGCTCTACCACGGCGATGCGATTGTTACTCAGGAGGCCACCGAGCGGGCGGGCGCGATCACCCAAGCGTGTCAGCTACTTGTCTCTCAGGTTTATCCCGGCGAGCTCGTCCCTGAAGCCCCTTCCACGCCGATCCAGGTACGCCTGAGTACCAGCCCCACGGAGGCTGTCGCCCTGCACAATGCCGCCTTCGATGCCCTTGCCGAGACCGGAGCCACTCTGGATACCTGGCTCGGGATCGGTGCGCTCACCCTAACGTGGGACGAAGTGAGTGACAGTGCCCTTTCAGGAGTCCACAAGGCACTACTGCTGGCGAAAGTACGTGGCGTGCGTTTCACCCTCCTGCACGGCCCCCCGTCTCTACGCGCGGGCGACCTGGAGACACTCTGGTTCCCCGCTCCCTCGGCGCGTATCCTCCATGAGCGCGTAAAAGAGGCCCTCGACCCCTACAATATTCTCAACCCGGGGCGCTTTGTTTGTGGAATTTAGCGCTTTTCAACTTGACAAAGTGCGCCTCATGGCCTACAATCAGTCTCGCTAGTTTCCTGCCCAGGTGGTGAAATGGTAGACACGCCAGTTTCAGGTACTGGTGCCGCAAGGTGTGGGGGTTCGAGTCCCCCCTTGGGCATAAAAAGCCCGGCCTCCTCAAGGCCGGGCTTTTTTGTGGCTCACCCATCCCATTTTTTCCAGACGGTCACGGGGCCGAAGGCTTTCTGAAGCGCGGGGAGAAACTGCTTGGCATCTCCCACAATGACGAATCGCGCTTGATCGGGTGCGAGAGCTTGTGCCGCGAAAGTGCGCACTTGCGCCTCGGTGAGCGTGAGGATCGCGGCCAGGAGCTGCGGCAGCTCGCTGAAGGGCAGGCCGGAGCTGATACGCTCCGAGAGCGCGCCCGCCAGCCCGTCGCCCGTCTCTAGCCCTCGCGTCAGTGGCCCGAGGAGCGCGGACTTGCGTGCCGCCAGCTCCGACTCCTCGATCGGGGCCGTGGCGAGGGTCTTGAGCGCGTCGAGAAAGAGGGTCGCCACCTCTGCTGCGGACTCGTTCTTGGTCTGGCAGGAGAGCTGGAAGAGCCCGGCGTAGCGCCGCGCTCCCAGCCCGCTGCCCGCGCCGTAGGAGAGGCCACGCTCGATGCGCACCGCTCGGTTCACTCTTGAGGAGTACCCGCCCCCTAAAATCGCATTGGCAACCTCGCCTACCGCATAGCGCACATCGTCGCGGCGCAGGCTGGGAAGCGCGAGAAGCACGGCGGCCTGGCCGGCATCGGGCTTGTCGAGCACCACCACTTTGGGCACACTCTGGAAGGCAACTTTCGGGGTCGGAAGCGGGAGCACACGCGCTTGCCAGCCCCCAAAGTGCTTCTGCGCCAGGGCCAGCGCCGCTGCTGCCGTCAGATCACCCGTGACGATCAGTGTTGCACGACTTGGGGTGAAGACCCGCTGCCAGTACGTATGGATATCGGTACGTGTCAGTTTTGCCAGGGTGCTTGGCAAGCCTCCCAGATGATTACCGTAGCCTGTCTGCCCGAAAAACAAGCGCTGCACGATGCCTCTTGCCAGGCTGGAGGGCTCCTCCAGTGCCTGCGTGACATCGTCTATTGCCTCCGCCCGTGCCCGTGTCACTTCCGACATCGCAAATGCGGGTTTCTGCACAATCTCCGCCAGTAGCGACAGTGCACCGGCGGCATTGCTCCGAGGAACCGTAATGCCCGCTGAGAGACTATCCCAGGCCGCCGTTGCACTCAGAGAGCCCCCAAGCATTTCGGCTGCGGCGGCGAGGTGGGGAGCACTCTTCCCTGTGGCGGTGCCACGGGTGAGCAGGGTTGCCGTGAGTGAAGCCAGCCCCGCTTTTGGCACCGGGACGATCCCCCCGCCGCCTAGAACGACTAGCTCTAGCGTCACTAGCCCCGAGCCAGGCCGCGCTGCATGGACGACCCGCAGACCATTGCTCAGCGAACGATCCATAAAGAGGGGCAGAAGGGTGGGACGTGCACTTCCCGGAGTGGGGGCGGGTTCAGTGGGCGGGGGGGGCGTCTCTTTGGGGGCCATTTTTTTAGGGGAGAGGGGTACCTCAAGCGCCTTGCCGGTCGTGTAGCGGATCAGGAGGGAGTTTGCCTCGGTGAGATAGGCTCGTGCGACACGCTGAATCTCTGCTGCTGTCACGGCGAGCAGTGCGGGAAGCTGGGTATTGAGCCGCTCTGCACTTCCCAGCAAGACCTCCGCATTGCCCAGCGCTCCGGCAACCCCTTCGGCGGTCTCACGCTGGTGGAGCGCCCCGGCTAGAAGCCTCGTGCGGACACGGGCAAGCTCCGCCGCACCAACCGGCTGCTTTTGAACACTCTCCAACTCCATCCGAGTGGCCTTAAGTAGCGCCTCTAGGCTCTTGCCGCCCGCCGTAACGCACTTTACGGTGAACATGCCCGCATCCGTGCGCAGGTCAGCGCCCGTGCTGGCGTCGGAGGCAAGCTGCTGCTTGTAGATCAGGCTCTGGTGAAAACGCGCCGCCTCACCGCCGGAAAGAATCGAGTCCAGTATCTGGAGCGCGGGTGCGTCTTTGTGGCGCTGACTGGGAACCAGGTAGCTTAGGGCAAAGGCGGGCAGGGGAACACTCGGGCCGTGCACCTCCAGCCGCCGTGCGGTTTTGCGCGTAGGCTCCTTCACGGTGACGCGCGGAATAGCACTCTCGGGGCGCGGGATTTTCCCAAAGTAGTGGTCTACCCAGGCATCACACTGCGCCGGGTCGAAGTCGCCCGCGACCACTAAGACGGCGTTGTCGGGACGATAAAAAGTCGCATGAAATGCCTTCACATCGTCGAGCGTGGCCGCGTCCAGCTCCGTAATATTACCGATCACGGGCCGCTTGTAGGGATGCACCGCCCACGAGCGCCCCTCCAGCGCGTCGTCCAGCCGACCATACGGGTCGGCGAGCACGCCCTGCCGGTACTCCTCTTTGACCACATCGCGCTCGGAGAAGAAGTTGCTCTCATCCACCTGCAGGCTTGCCATCCGGTCGGCCTCCGCCCAGAGCAGGCGCTCCAGATGATTCGAGGGCACCACTTCATGGTAGACCGTGACATCGGGCGTGGTGTAGGCATTGTTCTCCCCGCCCACATCCTCGGTCAGACGATCCAACTGCTCATCGGCCAGGTTACGGCTGCGCTTGAACATTAAATGCTCAAAGAGATGCGCAAACCCCGAGCGCCCCGCCGGGTCATCCTTGGCCCCCACTTTGTACCAGACCTGAATGGCCACAGTCGGGCTTTTATGGCTCTCATGGGTCAGAACCACTAAGCCGTTGGCAAGCACGCGGCGACGATAGCTAATGGGGGCGGGAAGCATAGAGAAGAGTTTACCTGAAGCGCTCGCCCCCATGAACGGGGGCGTCTTATTGTCCTCATTCTTCGGACGCGAAGGCCACTTCGGGCCATAGCCGACCCAGTGGGTCGGGATGGGCGGCACGCCCTTTGTGTCGGCGAAGCCGTCAATATGACGCCCCCGTTTATGGGGGCGACTCACTAGAACCTGACAATGGCCTCGTCGCCCGCTGCGCTGACCTTGGCCTTGAGCTCCTCTTGCGAGATCTTTGCGCCAGGCTTGCCCAGCAGGCCAAACATATTGAGCTTGTACGCCTCGACGCCCGGCTGATCGAACGGGTTCACGCCCAGTAAGTAGCCACTGACGCCGCAGGCGCACTCGAAGAAGTAGAGCAGAAAGCCTAGGTGGTAGGCATCGAGCTTGGGCAAACGGATCGTGAGGCTGGGAACGCCACCTTCACGGTGCGCGAGCGCCGTTGCCTCATACGCCGCGTGGTTGATCGCCGTCAGCTCCTCGCCCACTAAGTAGCCTAGCTCATCGGCGTTGTCGCCCGTGGGAAGCGTGAGCGACGGCTCACCGTCTTCGATAATAAGAAAAGTCTCGATCAGTGCGCGGCGGCCTTCCTGGAAGTACTGCCCCATCGAGTGTAGATCCGTGGTGAACTCCACCGACGAGGGATAGAGTGCGATATGGTTCTTGCCCTCGCTCTCGCCAAAGAGCTGCTTCCACCACTCCAAAACATAGTGCAGACGTGGCTCGAAGCTGGCGAGCGCCTCGATGAGAAAGCCCTGCTGGTAGAGTAAATTGCGCGCGGCGGCGTAGAACAGCACCGGGTTTTTCTTGGGATCGGGCTCCGCACTGGCGCGGGCACAGGCGATAGCGCCGCGCTGCAGCTC
>JANNDD010000450.1:0-1491 GCA_031387365.1 Armatimonas sp.
AAAGATGGGCGTGCGGTGAACTTCATGGACTTTGCCGGGCGGTTCCAGGCACGGGTCGAGGGGCCGGAGTCGGGC
Organism: Armatimonas sp.; assembly: GCA_031387365.1. Taxonomy (GTDB): domain Bacteria; phylum Armatimonadota; class Armatimonadia; order Armatimonadales; family Armatimonadaceae; genus Armatimonas. The sequence goes on from JANNDD010000450.1 coordinate 76, forward strand.
AATATCCTGCTTCGCCTGGCACAGTTCGCTGCCTATGCCGATCCATTTCGTACGGCCATGATCGCCCGGTGCGTGGTGGCGGGCAAGCTGCGCAACCAGCGGCAGAACCTGATGCGTGCGGCGCGAGACACGAAAAAGGAGGAGGATAAGACGTATCTTCAAGCGGCGACGGATGCGCTTGCCCGCCTAGTGCCGACGCTTCCCGAGCAATCTGATACCGATAGCATTCGGGGAATCGAGGGGCAGGCCGCGTCGCTGTACTTTGAGGTCTTTGACCGCATGCTCACCGTGCCGCCCTCCGAGTTCGCCTTCACCGTTCGCACCCGTCGCCCGCCGCGTGACCGGGTGAACGCCCTTCTCTCGTTTCTGTACGCGCTCCTCACCACCGACTGCACCGCTGCCTGTGAAGGAGTGGGGCTTGACCCCCAGCTAGGCTACTTGCATGTCCCTCGCCCTGGCCGCCCGTCGCTGGCCTTAGATTTAATGGAAGAGTTCCGTCCCGTTCTCGCCGAGCGTCTCGCTTTGACGCTTATCAACCGCCGCCAGTTAAAAGTGGAGCACTTCGACGACTTCGAGGGCGGAGCGGTGCTTCTCAACGAAGTGGGGCGTAAGATCGTGCTGAGTGCCTACCAGGAGCGCAAGAAAGAGGAGATCGAGCATCCGTTCTTAAAAGACAAAGCCCCGCTTGGTCTGCTCCCGCACCTGCAAGCCCGTCTGCTCGCCCGTCACTTGCGTGGCGACCTGGATCACTACCCGCCGTTTTTATCCGCGCCGTGAACGACGCGTCGCCCTTCGGGAAACAAAGCCCGTGCCGGGCTGGGAGGGTTTGATAATTTTAGGGGGAGTATTTTATGGATTTACTGGTGACCTATGATGTGAACACGCTGACGAAAGAGGGGAGGAACCGCTTGCGGAAAGTTGCCAAGGTCTGTGTCGGCTTTGGTCAGCGGGTGCAGTATTCGGTTTTTGAGATTACCGTCAATGCTGTTCAGCGTGAGCGCTTGATGGAAAAGCTGATGGCAACGATTGATAAGACCGAAGACAGCCTGCGTATTTATCACCTTTACGGTGGTCGCGAGAAAGTCGTCGAGAGCTATGGCCGTGACAGTTATGTTGATTTCGGCGGTACCTTGCTCGTTTGAAACCTTCCGCGAACCCTAAGTGGTTTCTCATTGACCGTGAGGTTCGCGGAAGCCTCCCCTCTACAGCCCCTTGAAATATTCGTGACTCATGGGTTACAATGCCCTAAGCGGAGCCTTCCCACGAGGGAAATCCGCCGTTGCACCCGGCCTTCGAGCCGGGTGAGGATTGAAACTTCTGCTGAGCCGGGAACGCCGAAGGGCTGGAGCAGTTGCACCCGGCCTTCGAGCCGGGTGAGGATTGAAACTAACTTAATCTGTGTCGGTCAACGCACAG
>JANNDD010000968.1:0-2121 GCA_031387365.1 Armatimonas sp.
AAAAAAGCGGGGCAAGAAGGCGCTCTTTTGCGGCTAGGCGTGCGCGGGGGCGGTTGCTCGGGGCTTTCCTACGTAATTGACTTCGAGCGAGACCCCGACCCTGAGTTTGATATGCTCTATCAACAAGAAGACCTCGGGGTAGTGGTGGATATTAAGAGCGCTAAGTTCCTCAAAGACACGACCCTCGACTACGACATCAAGAACCTGATGGAAGGCGGCTTTGTCTTCGCGAACCCTCAAGCCGTGCGCTCCTGCGGCTGCGGCACCAGTTTCACTGCCAAGTGAGCACCCCCACCGGCTCGTCCCTCGCCACCTCTCCCGATAACAGGGGAGGATTCCTTGATCCGACTGCCTCGTACTTCGAGATTCTGGGCGTAAAGACGGCAGCCAGTGACACGGAGCTCGCGGCACAGTTTCGCACCCTCTCGCGGCGTTTTCATCCAGATCGCTTTGCCGCCGCCACTGCCGAGATCCAGGACGATGCGCTGACCTCAACGGCGCTGGTCAACGATGCCTACCGCACCCTTAAAGACCCGTTCACCCGTGCGGAGTATCTGCTCCGCCGAGAGCGAAGTGTGAAGCTCGGCGAGCTGCGCGACTCCAAGCCCCCCAAAGCGCTTTTCGTCACCGTGATGGAGCTGCAAGAGGCGCTGATGGAGTTCCAAGACGGCGACGAGAGCCAGCGGACTCACTTGGAAGCAGCACACGTCGAATTCACCGAAGCCTATGCCGCACTCAAAGCGCGGCTGAGCCAGCTCTTCACCGCCTACGATAGCGGGGAGACAGAGACAGCCCTGGACGGTATGCAGGAAGTGGCGGCCACACGCGGCTATATCCGGCGCGTGCTGGACAACCTCAATCGGGCACTGGATTAGGGAAGACGCTTCCAGAGAATGGGATAGGTTGCGACAGCATCCTGTGCATAGCCGATAATATCGCCATTCGCATTGATAGAGGAAGCTTTGGAGACGATAAAGGTATTGGGATTCCCATCCACCCGTACCTCCGACAAATTTTTGTGTAAGTCTTGGACGCTGTCCGCGGTTCCGCGCCAGATAGCTGCATGCTTTCCGGAGCCAAAGTCGCAGTATCCAACCTGCTCACCACCCGCAGCATCTGACAGTAAACTCGTCAGTGCACCAGGAGGATGCAGTTCCACCGCACTTGCAGCGGTTCCGCGCCAGAGGAGCGCACGGGTCTGATGCCCTGGACGATAACCGTATCCCACCTGAGTCTCACCCGAGACTGCACTGGCTGCTGAATAGGAGAACCCCTCAGGATTGAGATCCACAACGCTAGCGGCGCTGCCCGTCCAGAGAAGCGCATGCGAAATCCCCTCAGCGGTCACCGTTCCCGCCCCCACCTGATGGCTCGAATCTAGATCGTTCAGGAAGCTGGAGAGATATGCTGTTGGATGGAGGTCACGCACACTGGCCGCACTTCCGCGCCAAAGCAAAGCATGCGACGAGAGCCGTTCCGCGCTATAGCCTGAACCTGCCTGGTATTCCCCAAACACAGCAGAGGCCGCACTTTCTGTAAAACCTTCCGGATGAAGGTCGACATAATCTGCCGCCGAGCTATGCCAAAGGAAAGCATGCTTTTGCGCGGAAAGGGAGAGGCGAGCAAAGCCGACCTGAATATCCCCTTCCACGGCGGCCAGAACGGAGTAATGGTAGCCACTAGGATTGAGTTCAAGCGGCATACTAGCAGATCCTTTCCACAACGCCGCATGCCCGAAACCATCCACGGGAGAGGGAACTGTCCCCACATAGGTCTCCCCAAAAATTCCGAATACACCACCATTCGAAGGCGCTAAAAGAATCGCCTGATAGTGCCGTATCGGGGTGGGAGAAGGTGCCGGGGTCGGAGTGGAACTCGGCGAGGGCGTGGGCGAAGGCGCAGGGGTGAGAGTAGGCGAAGGAGTCGGAGTGAAAGGGACGGGAGTAGGGCTCGCCGTGGAACCTGGGCTTCCGCCACCACAACCAGGAGCCAACAATGCTGCGGTAGACAGGGCTACCAGAAATAGACGTCGTCGCACCATAATATTATTTATCAACACGGACAATGCGTCCCTCGATCTTACCAACTTGTCCCGTGGGCAGGGCGCGTAGCGCAGTGCCA
>JANNDD010000452.1:0-4261 GCA_031387365.1 Armatimonas sp.
GACGGGAGAGTTTGGCCGCACCCCGTTTTCCGAGGGCAAAGACGGGCGTGACCACCACAAGCGCGGCTTTAGTCTCTGGATGGCGGGTGGCGGTGTCAAGGGCGGAATCACGCACGGTGCCACCGATGATTTCGGCTACGCATCGGTGCAGGACATCGTCACCGTCTCCGATTTTCATGCCACGCTGCTCCATCTTCTGGGGCTAGATTTTCAGACGTTAACTTTCCCCTATGAGTCGCGCGACCAGCGCCTTACCGATGTCAATCCCGCACAGATCGTCAAGGCAATTCTCTCATGAACAGTGAAAATAAGAAGCCAAAACTCGCCGTGCTCCTGACCCAGTACGGCGCGACGAGCCACGGTATCTGCTACTGCACCAAGTTTTTAGAGGGCAAGCAGTTCGATGACCACTTCGAGCCGCCCCTCTGTGAAGTCGTCTCGATGCACCTGATGGAGATCGCCTCCAATGACATCGGGCTGGCGACTGCCAAGAAGCACCAGGTGCCGCTCTACCCCTCCGTGGCCACCGCGCTGTGCCGGGGTGGCGACACACTAGCCGTGGACGGTGTGGTGATTATCGGGGAGCACGGCACCTATCCGCTGAATGAAAAGGGGCAGCAGCTCTACCCACGCCGAGAACTTTTCGATCAAGTCGTGAGTGTCTTTCGGCAGTCGGGGCGCGTGGTGCCCGTCTTTAATGACAAGCATCTCTCCTGGAACTGGACCTGGGCGAAGTACATGTGGCAGACTATCAACGCACTCAATATTCCCTGGATGGCGGGAAGTAGCCTACCCTTTGCCAAGTTTGAGCCCTTTGTGCCCCTGCCGCGTGGCAAGCGCCTGGATCATGTGATCGCGGTGGGCTATGGTGGCCTAGAGTCCTACGGCTTCCACTCGATCGAGACCGGCCAGAATATCGTCGAGAACCGTGCGGGCGGCGAGAGTGGTGTTAAGAGTGTGCAGGTGCTGAATGGTGCAGCGGTCTGGGAGGCGCACAACCAGGGGCGCTGGCCTAAGGACATCGCCGATGCCGCGCTGGCATCACTAAAGAAACCAAGCGGCAAGCCGCAGGACTTTACGAGGGATGTCTTTGCCTTTGATATCGAGTACCGTGATGGGCAGCGCATGACCGTGCTCATGGCCAATGGTTATTCGCAGGAGTTTGCGTTTGGCTACCGTGAAAAAGGCAAGAAAGAGATTATTGCCGCGTCGTACTTTCTGGATGAAGTGCCGCGCCTGAAGCACTTTTCCGCAACCGTGCGTGCGCTGGAGGAGATGTATCTCTCAGGGAAACCGACCGCGCCGAGTGCACGCACGACGCTCACTACCGGAATTCTCGCTTATGGGGTTGATAGCCACTTTCAGAAGGGGGTGAAGCTCGAAACTCCTGACCTCAATATCGCTTACAAGCCCCTGCCGACCCCAGCGCACTGGAAAGAAGTCCTGCGCTGAAGAAGCCCTATACCTGCGCCTCGCGCGCGGCGGCAATATCGGTGTGGGCAGTGAAGTGGGCGGCGGCAAAGAGAGTTGCCGCGACTACCAGATAGATCAGCCCTGTGGAAGAGATTGCGGCGCTCATGGTGACTCCGTGGTCTACGGCCACTCCAATCACCAGCGAGCCGAGGCCCGCTCCGAGCCAGCCGAGCAGGTTCATCAGGCCCGTGGCGGTGCTGCGCCGCGACGGGCTAATCACATCATAGAACGCCGCGGTGAGGTTGGAGTCGTACATGCCTTTGCACAGCCCAAAGCAAGACATCGCCAAGATCAGCACCCACGGGTCGCGTGTCCAGCCACACAGCACGATAAACGGTGCCCCCAGAAGCGCGGCAACGGCTTGCACGAGAATCCGCCCCGATGCCCGGCTCTGGCTCCAGCGGTCCGCGATCACGCCGCCCAGCACCGATCCGGCCATGCTGGCGAGCTGAATGAAAAGAGTTGCGCCGAGGCCCGCGACCGCGAGCTTCAGGTGGAATTTTTCCGTGAGAAATGTCGGCATCCAGGTGAGAAATACTAGCCCCACCAGGTTCGCACCAAAGTAGGCGCTCACCAGCAATACCGCCGTTTTGGTACGCATAAACGCACGCAAAAACTGCCGCATCGGCAGGGGGGGCGGTGCGGCTTTCTCGCTCTCGGGTTGTGCCAGCGCTCGCTCTGCGCGCTCGGCCTGGTTGCGCTGGGGCTCGCGAATAAAGCGCTGGAGAATCACCCCGAGAAGTATTCCCGCACCCGCCAGTACCCAGAATGGGGAGTACCAGCCGTACTTCTCGCCCATCCAGCCCGCCAGTGCGCCGCCGCCAATCGTGCCCGCATAGATGCTGGTCTGGTGCAGGCCAATGGCGCGTGAGCGGGTCTTGGGGCTGTGGTAGTCGCTGATGAGGGCCATGGACGCCGGGAAGTAAAACGTCTCCCCCAGCCCTTCTGCACCGCGCACGAGCACGAAATGAAAGACTTTCGTACACTGCGCCGTCAGCCCGGTGACTAAGCTCCAGACATAGAGCCCCCCTAAAATCACCCACTTGCGCGGCATCTTATCCCCGATATGGCCCGCAAACGGAGCTGTGAGCGCATAGACCCAGGTAAAGGCGGCCCCGATCAGGCCGAGCTGGGTTTTAGAGAAGCCCAGCTCTTTTTGCAAGAGTGGGAAGACCGAGAAGATAGCCAAGCGATCCGCGTAGTTGAAAAAGCAGATGAACCAGAGCATGCCGACCACCAGCCACTTATAGCGTGGCGATGCGGGGGAAATAGGGGCGCTGTCCATAGGGTCTCCGTCTCCGTTCGAGTAGTTGGTTCGTGGTGTGGGGATGGATTTCCTGCTCTTCGCCGCTAAGTGAGGGGTGTGCTATCATGTACTCTGATATGAGCAAGTACGAGATTATTGAGCGGATGCTGAATCCAGGCGTGGTGGCGGTGATCCGCGCGGACTCCAGTGAGCAGCTAATGGACGTTGCTAAGGCTCTGGCGGCGGGTGGCGTGACGGCGATGGAGGTGACAATGACCACTCCCAATGCCTTGCAAGTGATTACAGCCGTTCGCAAAGAGCTGGGCGATGCAATTCTGATGGGGGTCGGCACGGTCTTAGATGCCGAGACCACCCGCATGGCGATCTTAGCCGGGGCGCAGTTTGCCGTCTCACCCGTGATGAAGACCGAGATTATCGCGATGTGCCGCCGCTACTCCGTTCCTATTGTCTGTGGAGCCTACACGCCCACGGAGGCGCTCACTGCCCATGAAGCGGGTGCGGACTTCATCAAGATCTTCCCCGCCGATGGCCTTGGCCCCAGCTATATTAAAGCGCTCAAAGCGCCTCTGCCGCAGCTTCAGATCATCCCCACAGGGGGTGTGGATCTGAGCACGGCGGGGGAGTTCATCAAGGCGGGCTGCGCCGCCGTTGCCGCAGGCTCGTCGCTGGTGAGCAAAGAGGTGCTAAAAAACAAAGACTGGGCCGCTCTTACCGAGACTGCCCGAGCTTTTGTCGCCGCCGTGGCGAAGGCACGCGGCTAGCACGATGATCCAGAGTGTTCAGGCGTTCCCGCTACGTGCCCCCCTGGCGGAGTCCTATGGCTGGGCGCGGGGCAAGGCGAGTGTCCGCGAGGCACTGCTGGTGCAGCTCATTGCCGACGATGGCACAGAGGGCTGGGGGGAGTGTGCAGGGCCACCCGCTGTGCTTGCCGCCGCTGTCACTGCGTTCTTCGGGCCGCTTCTGATCGGGCAAGATCCCCTCGGCACGGAGCCGCTCTGGGATCGGCTCTGGCAGGCGGCGCTTCCCCACGGACGGCGCGGCGTGCTGATTGGAGCGCTGAGTGGGCTTGATATGGCGCTCTGGGATCTCAAGGGTAAGCTTCTAGGACAGTCGGTGAGTGCACTACTCGGGGGCAGGACGCGTGAGCGGATGCCTTGCTACACCACGGGGCTCTACTTTCGTGAGGGGCCCGAGAGTGAGCGCATCCCCCGAATGCTGATCGAGGCAAGAAAAGCCGTTGAGGGTGGGGCACGGGCGTTATTAGTGCAAGTCGGACGCAGTCTCGCCGCCGATATCGCTCTAGCACGGGCGCTGCGCAAGGAGTTCCCCGATATCCCTTTTGCGGCGGAGGCACATGGCTCCTACGATGTTCCTGAGGCTGCGATCATCTGCCGCGCTCTGGCTGAGCACGGCTTCACTGCCCTGTCAGATCCCCTGGCCGCGGAGCCCGTCACCGCCTGGGCACGTCTTGCCGTGCAGACAGGGCTCCCGCTCTCTGTCGGTCGCTACGAACAGACCCGC
>JANNDD010000982.1:0-3004 GCA_031387365.1 Armatimonas sp.
CTGCAATGGCATCGTCCCTCAGCCGCAAAGCCCGTTCCGGGCTGGGGAAACAAATTCGGTAGCCTGGAACGGGCTTTGCGGTGCGAAGCGCCATTGCAGACGCCCAATTCATTGGGCGGCACTCATCGGCCTGGCGCTCCTAACAGGCTGCCAGGGCCAGCCAGGCTCCTCAATGCCAATGTCAGCGGGAAAATCAGTGTCGCTCGATGCTCCCGCCTCCATGCCCTCGGGAATGATGGGGGGATCGTCAAAGGCGGAGGCAGAAGCGTCTGCGCCAAAAGCACCAGCCATGCCGCGCAAGATTATCTTCACCGGCGAGGTCACACTCGTCTGTGAGGACCTGGATAGAGCCTCCGAGGCACTGGAGAGCCGCGCCAAAGAGTTCGGCGGCTACGTCAGCAACGCCAACCGAACCGGCGTGCGGGGCGAGACGCGCGAGGGCTCGTGGACGGTGCGCCTGCCCGCCGAGAAGTTCGACGCGTTTTTGAAAGCCCTGCCCGCCCTCGGGGAGCTTCAGAGCAGCGCACGCAAGGCCGACGATGTGAGCGAGGAGTTCTACGATGTCGCGGCGCGGCTGAAGAATAAAAAGATCGAAGAGACCCGCCTGGTCGAGCTACTTCAGAAAGCCACGGGAAAGCTCACCGAAGTGCTCACGGTCGAGAAAGAGCTGAGCCGGGTGCGCGATGAGATCGAGCGTATCGAGGGTCGCCTGCGCTTCCTCACCAACCAGACCGATCTCTCCACGATTACCATTACCCTGAAGGAAGTGAAGAACTTCGTCCCAGAAGGCCCGCCCACCCAGGCAACCCAAGTCTCCCGCAGTTTCAGCGCCTCCCTGGAGAACCTCAAAGCCTTTTTTATCGGAATCTTGCTCATCGTCGTCGCACTCGCGCCCTGGGTTCTGCCCCTCACACTCGCTTGCTGGGTTGTGTTCCGCATCGTGAAAAAAAGGACGATAAAATAGAGATTATGAGCGTTGTCGAGTTAGAAGTGGCAGTTCAAAAGCTCTCCTCTAAAGAGCTTCGTGAATTCATGAGCTGGTTTGATACCTACCGTGACGAACAATGGGATAACCAAATAGCTACAGATCTCAAGTTAGGAAAGCTAGCTTATCTAATCGCCGAAGCGAAAGAGGCAAGCCGTAACCAAAAAACACGTCCACTGCCATGACAAACCGCACGACTCCTCGTTTTTGGGAGGACTATAATGCGTTACCCAAAGAAATTCGTGATGTCGCAGATAAGAATTTCAGGCTCCTTGAGGAATCTCCGGAGCATCCCTCGCTCCAGCTAAAACGTATTGATGAACTCTGGTCAGTACGCGCTGGAATTCGTTATCGTGCACTCGGTATAGATGATCCTGAGGAAGACAACACAATTCTCTGGTTCTGGATCGGGAGTCATGCGGAGTACGACAAACTGGTAGCAAATCAATGAGCCGCTGGCGATTAGACGGACAGCGGGCGCTGGTGACGGGCGGGACGCGTGGGATTGGCGCGGCAGTTGTCGCGGAGCTGCGCGAGCTGGGAGCGACGGTGCTCACGGTGGCGCGCTCGGGGGCGGATCTCTGTGCGGATATTTCTGAGGACGGCGCAGCGGAGCGTATTCTCGCGCGGGCCTACGAAACGCTCGGAGGGCTGGAGATTCTGGTGAACAATGTCGGAACCACTGTCCGTAAGCCCACCACGGAGCTTTCCGATTCGGACTACGAGCGGGTGCTGGGAACCAACCTGGATGCCGTGTTTCGCCTCTGCCGCGCCGCACAACCCACACTCGCAGAAAATCACGGCTGCATTGTTAACATCGGCTCGGTGGCCAGCAGTGTGGCGATTGGAACGGGCGCGGCCTATGCGATGAGCAAGGCAGCGCTGGATCAGCTCACGCGCTATCTTGCCGTGGAGTGGGCCGGTGACGGGATTCGCGTGAACTCCGTCAACCCGTTTTACACCCGTACGCTTTTGGCACAGCCCGTGCTCGATGATCCCGAGCGACTTGCGCGTGTTCTGGCAAGCACCCCGCTGAGCAGAATCGCGGAGCCAGAGGACGTGGCTGCCGCCGTCGCGTTTCTCTGCCTACCCGCCGCCCGACATATCACGGGACAGTGCCTGGCCGTGGACGGTGGCTTTCTCGCACGGGGTGCCTATGTTGCCTAGTTACAGATGTCTTCCTGAATCGTCCACATGCAGGGTGTCGTAGATCCCCATTTTTTATAGCCCGAGTGACCGTCGCCGTAGAGAACCACGAAGCCGCCCGAGTGACGCGGAGCGACTTTTGAGGGCGGACTGTCCTTGAACATATCGGTGCGAATGTCTTGCTGGAGACCGCGTATGGAGGCTCCGTAGGTGAGAGGGTTTGCCGTCGCGCTGCCACCTGCCATGCCATCCACGATATGAATGGTGCTCGCGGGCTCGGCGATCTCAGCCATCGAGCGGGTAAATGTGGTGCCCGTGCCAACCCAGCCGGACTTGAGGTTGCTCACGTAGTCCACGAACCCTGGATAGGTCTTTCCGTTGTTGCAAACGCGCCCCGCGATGAGCGCATCCCAGGGGTTGCCGTTAGTGGTGGGGATTAGGTTGCGGCTGTAGGAGAGTCGGGGCACCAAACAGAACGCGGGATCACTCCCATCGCCGCCATTGCCCGCCGTGGTCGTCCCCTTGGTCACGCCCATGTAGAGCCGCGCCGCCGTGTTATTAATGTACTTGGCATCGGGAGCCTGTGGCGTCTCATTGGCGCTCGGGCAGACAAAGACCTGTGCGTTTTTAATGTAGGGCTGGATAATCGTGGGCCAGGAGACAAGGTTAATGCCCGAGGTTCCGTTCTGGGAGGGCACGAGGGACTCGTCGTAGTCCTGGGCGTACATCAGAACAGCGGTTCCGATCTGCTTCATATTCGAGAGACAGGCGGCTTGACGCGCTTTCTCGCGGGCCTGGGCGAAGACCGGAAAGAGAATCGCGGCTAATATAGCAATAATAGCAATAACGACGAGAAGTTCAATGAGCGTAAAG
>JANNDD010000984.1:0-3421 GCA_031387365.1 Armatimonas sp.
CATTGAGTTCGTCCGCGACGAAGCCACGGAGATTCCTGCCGAGGGGAAAGTCATTATCGCCAGTGGCCCGCTGACCTCCGACACACTCGCGGCGCAGATTGGCAATCTTACCGGGCGCTACGATCTGTACTTTTACGATGCCGTCGCGCCGATTGTGGATGCCAGCACAATTGATTATTCGAAAGTCTTTCGGGCATCGCGGCGAGGCAAAGGGCTGGAGGCCGACACCAGCGACGATGCCGCGTATTTGAACTGCCCGATGACTAAAGAGGAGTACACGGCGCTATGGCAGGCGATTACCGAGGCCGAGCTGGCCCCGGTGCATGACTTTGAGGACATAAAATATTTCGAGGCGTGCCTGCCGGTGGAAGAGCTAGCGCGGCGCGGCGAGCGCACGCTCTCGTTTGGCCCACTCAAGCCCGTCGGGCTGGAAGACCCGCGCACGGGGCGGCGTCCCTGGGCGGTGGTGCAGCTTCGACAGGAGAATAAAGCCGGGACGCTCTACAATTTAGTGGGCTTTCAGACCCGTATGAAGTGGGGGGCGCAGAAGAAAGTCCTCCAGCTCATCCCCGGCCTAGAGAACGCCGAGTTCGTCCGCTTTGGCGTGATGCACCGCAATACCTACATCCACTCCCCGAGTCTCTTAGACGCCACGCTCGCACTGAAAACCGACCCGCGTATTCGCTTCGCCGGGCAGATCGTGGGCGTCGAGGGCTACTTAGAGTCCGCCGCGATGGGCCTGATCGCCGGGCTCAACGCCACTTTAGAAACGCCGATTGTCTTCCCGCAAACCACGTCGCTGGGCTGCCTCACGCACTACGTCGCAAACTACGAAGGCAAGGACAAAGATTTTGCGCCGATGAACGCCAACTGGGGCATGATGCCGGTGCTGGACGGCGATAGAATCCGCGACAAGAAAGAGCGAGGCCGCGCCATGGGGGCACGCGGGCAAGCCGATTTCGCTGCGGCGTTGGAGCAGGCGGGGCTGTAGCCGCCGGTTGAAACCGGCGTCTGCAATGGCGCTTCGCGAAGGTTCGAACCTTCGCCGCGCCGCAAAGCCCGTGCCGGGCTGGGGAGGTTGTCGCGGATGGGACGGGTTATTTCAAGTATCCGCTGGGCGCTGGCGCATTCGTGCCCCCTGCGAAATCCGAAAGACTGGCATGGTGGCAAGGTGGTTAATGCTGCCTATCACAGCGATCAGCTACGCAGGAAGGCCGAGCCATCATGGGTCTATGAGGAGGTTTACTTCGGCTCCGAGAGCCTCGAAAACGATGGCAAGCGCTGGCAGTATCCCGCCTGGGGGTTTTCGCTGGATCGGCGCTACCCAAAACAAGGAGGTCGGAAGGGTTTACAGATGCTCTGCGGTGACTGCCCAGCCTGCTCAACGAAGGAGCCTGCTGGCTGTATCGGGAGCTTTATGGACAGAGACCATGATGAGTTCTGTAGGTTCGCCGAAGAGCCTGATCCTTTCGATCTTCTCGTGGAAAAGCTAGGGTTGCGTACGGAACTCGCGCTGCACTTTCCCGTCACCAACCCTCTCTGGTATGGCCTCTGGATCAATCCTGTCATTCCTCGGGAGGGCGTTCCGCTGCTCCGTCAGCTCTTTGCGGTGATGGAAGGAAAAGATAAGCACGAGGAGTTTTTCGGTATTCCTGGCTTTCTTCGCGCACTGGAAACAGCTGAGAAACACGGTCTGGAGCTTCATGTAGAGCGCTGGCCCAACGGTTCTTTGGGAGGAAGTAGCCCTCACTGCACCCGCTGTAAAGCCAACATGCCAATGGGAACCGATCTGACCTGCGAGGTGTGTGGCCATGTCTGCTCCCCAAAGCCTGGGAAGTGGCACTTTCGCCGTAGCCGCCGAGCTCATGGAAAAGCTCTCCTTGGTGAACTTGGCGAGGAGCGCTTTATCGAGCTTGTCCGGTGGAAACTACGCGAACAAGACGCCTCGGAAGAGATTCTGGAGACACTGATCGTAGCGATTGTGGAGCGAGAGCGCACTCGTCCTGTCTGGGAAGCCGAGCAAAAACAATCGCTGAAGGCTATGGTCGCACGTAGGCGATCAGAAGAGCGATTCTGCAAGCAAGTTCTGTTCAAAGGAATCCGAAGCCCCAAAAGAGATGTAGGGCAGTTTCGTGCTCCACAGTTCCGGCAAGTTCTGGAGCGTTGCCAGAAACTTGGGATCACGGTCACTAGGATGAGCCACAGCGATAGTGACTACAACATGGACAGCTACCGCCAGACATATGGTGGTGTACCTCAGCCCGTGGAACAACTCGATACGTGGCAGGCGGAAGGCTTGAACGATTGGTTTGGGGCGGAATTTGTGATCCCAGCGGCGCTCCTTGAGACAGTAGACCAGCCCGGAACGGGCTTTGCGGCGCGAAGCGCCACCCAGACGCCGGTTTCCAACCAGCGGCATCTTTAGCACCCGCCGCGTCAGTGCCGATAGAGCCTTCACGATGAAAGATGATCTGGGCGACCGCATGAAGCGCGACTATGAGAGCCGTACGCGTTTTCTGCTCCCGCGCCGCACTTACACGCTGCTGCGCATAGACGGCAAGGCGTTTCATACCTACACGCACAAGCGCACCGGCGAGGAACAGGCGGCGATGGCGTTGCGCAGTGCCTGGGTCTCCGTTGGGCCGCCGATCTTCACACGAGAGCGCGAGTGGCTTCAGAGCCGAGTGCCCGAGTTTGGCTTATAATAGGAACCACTATGCAGCTATCGTTGATGCGGAAAGATCCGATGGATCGGACATTCTCTGGAGAAGACCTGCGCTCGCTGGTACAGCTTCTCCTCGATGCCTGTGCGCTCGCGGGCAATGCGACGCCCCAAGTGGCGCTCACGGCAACTCTCTGGGGCTTTGAGCGCGTACACGGCGAGGGGTTGCGAGCACAGCTTGCCGAGGAGCTGGGCGAGGGGGTGCGTCTGCGTGACCCGGACACCCTGGAGCTCACAACACCGCTGGATCTGACGAGTGGCTCAGCGCCCGCTGCACTGGCGACTTATCTGGAAGGGCTCGCCGAGTTCCATGAGGAGTCGCTTCTGCTGGAGCTACGTCTGCGCTTTTCCCTGCCGCAAGAGCAAGAGGAGCGCGCTTTTGTGTTGCACGGCGTTCTGGAGCGGGGCAAGTTCGTGCTCCAGGGGCTCTGGCGCACCGGTGAGGGGGATTTTCAGGACGATACGTACCAGTTCAACCCCTGGCCCGATGAGAAGAAACTCCTGCAAAAGCTCCATGATTTCTCGCGGAGTGAGGGCGCACTGGATGCTGCGTTCTGCAAGGAACTCTTTCCGGATCGGAGCACCAAGGCTGCCGGAGGAGCGGTTGTCTGGCTGCTCAGCTACAAGACCCCACAAGAGTGGTTCCAGCGACTGGGTGTGACCCTGGGGCTCTTTCTCGGAGTACTCACTTTGATGAGC
>JANNDD010000989.1:0-5038 GCA_031387365.1 Armatimonas sp.
GGACAAGAGAACGCGTTTGCCTGCCTCATTCGTCCATTTTGCTTTCGGTTTCCCCGTCCGGAGGACGCGCCGAAGGCGTTTGTAGCGAGGGATTTTAATCCCTCGAACGGTGACGGCACAGCGAAAACGTAATTCACAACAGAGGCTTTTTCACGAATCTCCTTCGATGGCCTGAAAGGCCATCTCTGGGCCGCGCTCCGCGCGAATCGGGCCGAGCCCGCAGAGAAGGAGGTGTTTGGCGCGGCCTCGGGCCGCTTGGCGAAGCCGATGAGACGGGGACTTTCAGGCCTCGGCAAACCATTCGTGAAAAAGGCTCAACAAGCGTTTAATTTATGGCCGGAACGGCCTTCGTAGCGGAGCCTGCGACGCTCTCCAGGTACCCCGCTCCAACCGGGGTGCTACACCCGGCGCCCAATACGAGCACCTTGGTAGGTCGCCGCTTCGACCGTTTGCGGGATATTCGCATCGCCAATGGTGTAGAGTTCGATGCCACTCTCACGGAGCGCATGGGTGAGGGCATTCTCGGGAGTGGAGCCGATGGTGGCCACGATTGCCTCGATGCCCTCTAGGACGAGCTCCTCAGCGGTGTCAGTGTGGCGGAGGGTGATAGGGCACTGCTCGACCAGCTCGTAGCCGGGATGGAACGTGACGCCGCGAGTGCGAAAGTGCTGGAGAAACTCATCGAGGAGCATCGTATCGCCCGTACCACGTACCGAAGGAAGCGCCGTGACGAAGACCACTTCTTTTCCCTGTGCGGAGAGGAAGTCGCAGGCTGTGATTGCACGATTGGAGCCCTCACGGTCAAAGATAAGAACGCGTTTGGCGCTGCCAACCGCCCCTGTGAGCGCCTCCAGAACCGTCAGTGTTTCGGGGAAGCGCACGGGGCGTGACCCGGTGGCAACAATGACACAGTCTGGCTGGAGTGCGAGAATGCCCTCGGGCGTGGCACTAGTATTAAGCCGAACGTCGAGCTTACTTGCCTGGTGCTGGTAGAACTCAGCGATACGCCCCCAGGGTTTTCGAAGTGGCGACGAGGCGGCAAGGAGCACTTGGCCGCCAACCTGCCCGGATTTTTCGAGCACGATTACCTCATGGCCGCGTGCGTGGGCGGTGAGCGCGGCTTCCATACCCGCCGGGCCTGCGCCGACGATCACCACGCGTTTTTTGGTCGCCGCTGGGACTAGCTCCGACCAGCCGGGCATGGCCTCGCGGCTCGTTAAGGGATTGTAAACACAGGTCATGCGGTCCATCGCGCCATGACAAGACTGTAAGCAGCGCGTGCAATAACGAATATCGTCGAGCCTGCCCTCCTTCGCCTTTCTCGTATGGTGCGGGTCGCAGATGTGCGCCTTGGTCATGCACACCGCATCGAGCCAGCCTGCCGCCAGCGCATCCTCGGCTTGCTGCGCCGTGACAATGCGCCCGGCGTGAAGGAGAGGAAGCTTGGTGACTTTGCGTAGCTCCGCCGCCAAGGGAAGCCACTCGCCTTCGGGGCGCGGGGTGGGGCCGTGGTGGAGACGTCCATCGCCGCCGGTGGTAATCACGTAGTCCACGAGCCCGTCAGCCTCTAAGCGCTGCACCAGCCCTCGATAGGTCTCCGGCGTATTTCCGCGCTGCTCCATGTCATCGAGCTTGACGCGAACGCCCAGCGGTAGGCTCTCTCCAATCGCTTGCCGCATTGCGATCAGAGTCTCGCGCAGGAAACGCTCGCCGCCTGCAAAGCCGCCGTACTCGTCGGTGCGGGTGTTCCACATAGGGTTGAGCATCTGCGAGTGGAGAAACGACTCATGGGCATGGAGCTCCAGCCCGTCCACGCCCCCCTCTGCCGCGCGCCGCGCTGCCGCACCGTGCGCCGCAACCAGCTCCTGAAGCTCGGTAACACTGGGCACTTTTCGGGGCGCACTCTTGCCGCGTGGCCCCGTTGCGGGCGTACTCGGAATGGGGCCGAAGATAGATACGCCGGGCAGTGGCCCGAAGCCCGGATGGCAGAGCTGTGCAAAGACCTTCATCCCGTGCTGGTGCCCCGCTGCTGCCAGCGCTGCGTAACGCGGAATGATCTCATCGGACACATTCTGCATCCAGCCAGAGCCCGGCATGGGTGAGGTCGCCCCGATCACGAATAATCCCACTTCTCCCTTGGCGCGCTCCTCGATATAGCTCTCAAACGCCGCTGAGGGCAGACCACCGTCTACCCACCAGCCCGCAAAGTGTCCGCTGATCACCACGCGGTTTTTCATCGTGACGCCCCGGACGCTCCACGGGGAGAAGAGAAGGGGAAACTGTGTCTGGTTCATGCGGGCATTTTACCTGTTAGACGAAAAAACGCCGCAGAACCCCCGGATTCTGCGGCTCTGCGGCGTCTTGGGATTTATGGTGTCAGTTGCGCGGGATGCGCTCGCCGTTTTTGGCGAGCCAGGCGGCGAAGTCCTGAAGCTCGGGGTTGAGTGTCTTGGACGTCTCGATGCTCCGTGCGCCGCAGAAGTCGTCGTTGAAGTCGTGCTTGAACTGGAACATATTGCCCAGATCATCCGCGCCAGGGAAGCCGAAGGTGCGATAAACAGCGGCAGGGACGGCGTTGTAGCTAATTTCCTCGCCAAACACACCACTCATCTGGGCGGCCATCTCGGCTCCCGTAATATGCTCGCCAGAGATTCCGACGGTCTTGCCGAGCCAAGTACTCCCTGCCTTGAAGACTCCGTAGGCGCACTTGCCGATGTCCTCGCCCGCAATCCCAGGAAGGGGCTTGTCACCCATCGGAAGCGTGATGGCCAGCTTGCCATCCGGCCCGCGCTGTGGCCCCATGCCAAAGCCGATAAAGTTGTCCCAGTAGAATGATGTCAGCAGAAACGTGGTGGGAACGCCTCTCTCGGTGAAGAACGCGTTGGCCTCGCCCTTGGCGTCAAAATGCGGGACTTTATACTTGCCCTGAAGCGTTGGCATCCGGTCGTCCTCCAGCGGCACCCACTTGCGCGTGTCCTCCAGAGTTGACCAGATCACATGCGCCACGCCCGCACTCTTTGCGGCGTCGGCAAGATTCTTAGCCTGCGCCAGCTCGGTCTCTGTTGAGAAGTGCTCCCAGAAGTTGGTGACACAAAAAGCTCCATGCGCCCCCGCAAACGCCGCTTCCAGGCTAGCGACATCATCAAGATTCGCAGCCACCACCTCAGCCCCGAGCGCCGCAAGTGCCAGTGCCTTCTCCGAGGTTACATCGCGCGTGATCGCCCGCACCGCAAACGTCCCGGCGGGATCGCTCAGAATCGCCCGGACAAGGCCACCGCCCTGTGCACCCGTCGCGCCAATAACGGCAATAATAGGTTTCGTACTCATAGAATTATCTATACCGGATGTTGGTAGAATAGTTCCATGTTGTCGCGATTGTTCCGCAGGAGAGCTAACCTGGAACTCTGGGATGAGGCAGCCGAGGGATTGCTCGGAGTGGTGAAGGAGCGCATCGAGGCGGGAGCCAATGTCAATGCCCGGCGCAAGCCTCCTGTAGAGCCACTGGCGCACGTGCTCCTTGGGCGCGTCGTCCCCGTGAACTGGACGCCACTTATGTATGCTGCTTGGCACGGGCAGCTTGCCGTCGTACAACAGCTCCTTGTCTCTGGGGCAAACCCAAACCTGGAAGACTTTGAGAAGAATACAGCGCTTGATGGAGCAGCGATTCATGGTCATGAAGAAATCGTTGCGGTACTTCTTGCTGCGGGAGCAGATCCAAGGCATGAAGACAAAGAGCTGCGAACGGCTCGGGACTATGCTGCCGCCGCAGGTCACGACTCTGTTGTTCAGTTGATTTTGACAATGCATCCCGCGAGCAACCTCATGGAAGCACTGGCCTACAACGATCTTGGTGGGGCGAAAAAGCTGATCTCCGCTGGAGCCGATGTCAATGTCGCAGATCATTTAAGCCGTACACTTCTTGATTTGACAGAAACGGTGGGTAACGATGAACTGGCACAGTTGCTACGGCAAAATGGTGCGATCCGTGGAGCGGGTTTTCAAGACAAAGAAACTTGATGTCGCGGAGCGACTTTGTGGCCGCAGGCCCGAAGCGAAGCGAGCCCGCGTCGTTCATGACGCTGGGGTAAAATAGGGTATGTTCGCTCCGCTCCTCTGTCTCGTCGCTCTCACGCCGCTCCAAGCTCCGGCTTCATTCAGGGCTCGCCTGGAGAAGACGCTCGCGGCTCCGACGCTGAGGCCCGGGACGGTTGGGATGCGCGTTGTCTCTTTGGACACGGGCAAGCTGCTCTTTGAGCGTAACCCCGAGAAGTCTCTGATGCCCGCCTCGAACATGAAGATCGTCACGTGTGCGGCGGCGCTTGCGCTGCTTGGCCCCCGCTTTACCTACACCACAGGCGTTTATTCTTTAGGCGACGATCTGATTCTCAAAGGCAGCGGCGATCCCTCGTTGGACTTTGCACGGCTCCAGAAACTCGCGGAGGCCGTGAAAGCGTCGGGCATCACCGAGCTCAAGGGCAAGCTCCTCTACGATGCCTCCGTGTTCGACTCTGAAGCTCTAGGAGAGGGCTGGCAGTGGGACGACGAGGCGTTCTACTACTCTGCGCAGGTCTCGGGACTAAGCTGTGATGAGAACGTCGCGCTGGTAATCGTCAAGCCGGGAGCTATTGGGCAGGTGCCGCTGGTGGAAGCGAGCCCGTTTCTCACGATAGAGAACAAAGCCGTCACCACTGACGGTAAAGAGCAGGCACTAAAAATCAGCCGCAAGCGCGGCCAGAACACGGTGGTGATTTCTGGTAAGCTCGGCGACAAGGCTGATGGCAAGCGCACCGCGATCACGATGGAAGACCCAGCGCATTTTGCCGCGTTTCGGTTTGCCGAAGCGCTACGCAGTGCCGGGGTGAGTGTCCCCGAGCACGTCATTATCGAACCGGGCACCGCCGCAGCGCAGTCCGCGCCTCTTGTGACTTCCGTCTCCAAACCACTTTCACAGCTCGCGGCGGACTTTATGAAGCCCTCGGACAATCTCTTTGGCGAGTGTTTCTTAAAGACACTAGGCGCGGTAAAGGGCAAGAAAGGC
>JANNDD010000995.1:0-3810 GCA_031387365.1 Armatimonas sp.
CCTGTACCGATCACACGCTCTGGGCCACCGATCACCCAGAACGGCGAGAGCTGGCTTGAGGAGCAGAATCAGGCTACCCAGGAGACGATTCTCGGCAAGGCAGCAGCAAAGGCATGGCGAGAGGGCGAGGTAAGCCTCGCAAACTTCGCAGGAACCAAAGACAAGGGAGACTGGGGCGAGCAGGGAGTCGTTCGATCCCTGAAGCAGGCACGTGCCGTAGTAGGTTCCTTGACAAAGCCCTAAACCTGCCCTAGAATCTAAACCAGAAACGCGGCAGCACTGCCGCCATATGGATATAAACTACCGGCTGCACAGCCGACAAACCGAGCAAATCGCGCTTGGCTTGTCGGTTTTTTTGTTTTGTAGCCATTTACACAGCCAGGGCCTACGCTCCCAATCCGGGATCGTCAGCAGCCCCGCTCCGAGGCACGGAGATGGGACTAGCAGGGCACTATCTGCGGTGCGCAACGCCTCTCAGCGCTCCGGGAGGATACTTCATGCCTCAGCCTATCCACCACGACAGCGACACACTCTCGCTCCCGCCCCGTCTTGCTGCACACCGCGCCCGGCAACATCATCAACGACAACTGGAGCGCCCCGCCACAAGAACAGTCATCGTGGGCTATGCCTCCGAGCCCTCCCAGAACGTCCGCGCCCAGGACGGCACCGCGCTCTATGATCCCATCACGGTGGAGCTTGAGCCGGGCGTCTTTGCGGGGTTGAGGGAAGTGGCTGCGGGAATCTGCGGGATGCAGGTGCACCAGGTCGTAGAGCTGCCCGAGGGAACGCCTCAGAGCCAGCTTGGGAGGCTGGCGGAGATCGTCAAAGCAAAGAGGGCAGGCCGTAATGACCTGCCCCCTTGCTGTCGAGTGGTAAGGGAGATTGGGAAGCGAGAGAAAATGACATTCTGAAAAGGTCAAGTTCGTTTATAAAGAGTAGGAAGACTATATAACGCCTGATGTACTTGTGAAGCATCATCAATTTGCATCATCCCTATATAACCTTCAGTCCCAACTAGACCCTGATGCAGTTTTAGTGCTATTTCACTGTCAACTGATTCCATAACAAAAGCGTAAACACTATATGGACGCACCTTCAATTCATCAATAGCTACAACAGAGATTTTCGACAGTACCGGATTTCCTGGATTAACCCATTTATTTACATTATCAATATATTTATCATAGTTAAATGTTTCCATATGCCCATTCTTAGTCTCTACTCGATCAGTTGATATACTACTTAACAGTAGATCACCGTTAGACATTTTAGTGTTAATATTTAGCAATGGATCGCTGAGCATAGTGTCGAAAATGATTTTGTTATAATGATCAGTATAGGTTAAATTACCAACAACCTCTGGGCTGCAATTAAAGTGGAAAGCTATTTTCATTCGAAGAGATCCTATCTAGATTTACTTCATCAACTATAACATTCATGTGGAATTCTAGCCATTCGGCGACGATACGGCGGTGGTAGAAGTGATGCTTGGGCTTACTTTAACTTGGCGACCAGTTTATCTATCGCGCCGTCAATAAGGTGAATGGAATAGTCCGACCAATGGGTCGGTGTCTTGCCCACCACGAGCGGCTTGTATAGCTCGTCGATGCCGGGGAATCCCCGCCCGTTGGACTCAAAGATGGCCGAGTTCCCGTTCAAGTCGAACTTCCACGCGCCGTATCGGTAGCCTGCGCGTTGCCAGGATACCGTTCCCCCTAGTTGCTCAATGCCTGACCGCAGTTCCTCGTAAGGGCGACGACGTGTCGATGCCATAGTGTTCTTCCTTCCTAGGTGCCGTAACGAATCGTTTGTAACTTCCGTTCGGCATCCTCAGGCGAGTGTACCCTTTTACAACGCCACCGAGATTCTCTAGAACTCTAAAGCCTCTTGCCCTGGGATGACCCGTTTTGGATCGAACTCATCCACCCTCTGCCCTAATCTTTCCTCCAGCCACTCGGCGACGATGCGGCGGTGGCAGAAGTCATGCCCCTGCACTTCACTTGCTGCTACGGGCGGTTTCTCCCAGCAGAGTAGCACGGGCTCGTGCGGGGCGGCGAGGCGGTGCAGCTCGTCCCAGACGGCTTGGGGATCAAGCGGGGCCAGGATCTCCGCGTGGAAGCGCTCTAGGTACTCGGCGATCTCTACCGAGTTGAACCATGGGCCAGGCGCGAGGGCACGGTAGACCTTGAAACCGGCGGGCGTGTTGCGCGGCGGAAACCGCGCGATACTAATGCGACCAGGGCCGGTGTAAGTGAAAAAAGAGGCAGTTTTCATCCTCTTATTCTACCATCTTTTATTTATGATTGCCAGCGACCTGTGAGGCAGATATGTTCCTTGGAGCCATTCCTAAACCCGTCGCCGAGCAGATCGTGCGCAGTGTACCCATCGGCGACTGGGGAGAGGTCTATCTGTGCTGCTCAGGCTCCTTTCGCATGGAGCAGGCGATTGGCTCCTCGTTTGCCCATGTCCCGATCCACTCCAACGATGTCAGTCTCTACTCAACCGCCATCGCCCAGCTCGCCCTCAAGCAGCCCATCGCGCTCACCTTCCGCAATCGTCTGGCGTTCGTGGAGGACATCCTCAAAGACGCCGACTTCGGGGCTCGCGTTGCTGCCGTGCTGGTCGCCCACGACATGAGCCGCTTCATCCGGGGCAACGACTACAGCAAGCTGCACTACGCCTACTACGAAGCGCACTTCGCCGAGCTGACGGGCAAGGCCATCGAGAAGCTGACGAAGGTCATGCCCGAGATCCGGATCGCCAGCTACTTCCCCGGCGACTGGCGAGAGCACGCAGAAAGGGCTGTTGCTGCTGGGGCAGGAGTCGCGGCGTTTCCCCCGTTCTTCAAGGGCGACTACGAGAAGCAGTACGCCTTTCTGGACGACTCCATCGCCTGGGACGCGCCAACGTACGATCTCTACGACCCCAAGCAGCTCGACGGGATTCTCCTGGGCCTGGAGGAGCGCGGCGTACCCTACTGCGTCGTGAGCGATCAGGTGTGGGAGCATCGAAAGCCGCACATGGAGTTCGTCGCTGGGCGCAAGAAGCCACACTTCGGGTACTGGTCAGCAGGCAAAGCATCGCTTCGTCGCCTCTTCAACCGCCCCGAGCCGTTTCGCTACACCCCGGTAGATCCAAGTAAGATCACAGCGGGTAGTGCTCTCCAGATCATTCGGGCCGAGGCGCGGCACATGAACTTTCTCAAGGACGTGTACCTCGCCAAAGGAATCGTTCACTCCACCGGCCTGGTCAACTTCCTGGTCTTTCTTGACGGCCAGCTCGTAGGCGGGATCATCTACGCCCTCAGCAAGTACGGTGACAGGCACAGTGTCTATCTCCTCTCCGATGTCACTGTCACCGGCGAGGGCAGGCTCTCCAAGCTGGTCGCGCTGCTGGCAACGTCACGCACGCTGGTGCGCCTGGTGGAGAAGAAGGTCATGGATCGGATCGGCGAAGTCGTCACCACGGCCCGAACCAAGAACGCGGTCTCGATGAAGTACCGGGGCATCTACGAGCTGAAGACCCGCCGCCCGTCCGTCATCCCCGAGGAGGGCAACATTCTCCAGTACCATTCCAAGGTGCGGGAGCAGACGCCCCAGGAGCTTTACGATGACTGGTTTAAACGACACCACGCTCCCAACAACAAGCGCCGACGGTAGTCTCGACGGACTGGAGACACGGGTCTATCGCTGCACGCTTACCGAGCTCTCCCACCTCCAGCGCAACGCCCGCTACATGACCGGCGAGCAGCTCCGCAGGCTCCAGGAGAATATCCGGCGCGACGGCGGCCTTACCAGCGTCCCCCTGATC
>JANNDD010000459.1:0-3774 GCA_031387365.1 Armatimonas sp.
GCGGGATCTAGACGACGCTGTTGCTCTGGGTTAGAGATCGGGTGTGTTCGTGCCATCCTCTGTTGCTCCTCTGGTGAAAATCGGTGAGTTCTTCGCTAGGATTTTACCTGATAGTCATCAAGGCAGTTTTGCTGACGTAGAAAAAAAAATCTGGCCTCGACCCTGACACACTCTGAAAGGAAGGCTCTCATAGAGAAGGATGGTGAACTGACTTTGGAAATGCAATCAGAACTGCTTTCCATCTCAAGAGCCAGTCTTTACTACAAACCTAAAGAGCCAAGTTCCAATGAAATCCAGATCAAACATCGTCTCGATAGACTCTATACGGATCACCCTTTTCTAGGAAGCCGGAAAATTGTCGAAATCTTGGCGGGAGAGGGGATAATTGTTGGCAGACACACCGTCCGAGGCTATCGGGAGGAAATGGGACTGGTCACCATCTTTCCCAAACCCAAGCTCTCCGTGCCGGGCGGAGCCGGACACGTCCTTTACCCTTACTTGCTGCGGGAATTGGTCATTGACCGGCCCAATCAGGTGTGGGGAGTGGACATTACCTACATCCGTATGGTTCGTGGCTGGACGTATCTTGTCGCCTTTATGGACTGGTATAGCCGTTATGTAGTGTCCTGGGAGTTATCCAGCACCCTGGAAATGAGTTTTGTTTTGAACTGTCGTGATACAGCACTTACTCAGTCAGTGCCAGAAATTGTCAACTCCGATCACACCCAGAGGGTACCCGGCCACTTCACGAGCGAGAAGTTCGTTAAGAAATGGTTAGAATCTGGAGTCCAGGTCTCTATGGATGGGAGAGGTCGTTGTATGGATAATATCTTTACGGAGAGACTCTGGCGTAGCGTGAAATGGGAGGAAGTGTATCTGAAGGAATATGAAAATGCATCTGAGGCTTACTCAGGGCTGGAGCGATACTTTGATTTTTATAATCAAGTCCGTCCCCACCAGTCTTTAGGCTATGCGACGCCTGCTCAAGTCTATGCAGGTGAAGTGATACCGGAGGCGATTTGTATCTCCAAACCGGTCAAGGGGGCCAAGACAGTGCCAGAAATCGGAGAGGCCGCTCCGGGAAAATCGGTAGCCCCTTCGGTGCTGTTTAAGTAAATGTGTGAAGCTCCATTTCCCGTCCACCTCTGTGGAAGCGGTTGGTTGGGCGGGGATCTCGGAGCGCTGGTGGAGAGCTGGAAGGCAGCTTAAAAATAGCCCCGTTCGTGTCTTGACAAACAGGACCACTATACAACGCCCGGATCCTTAAGCTAGCCAGCAGCCATTGTGGCTTGAGCACTTGAGATCGCTTTTAGGATGGCAGAGGGTGGTTTGGATGACTAAGGACATGGTTTGGATTGCCAGCGCAATGGTGCGCCCGATACCGGTGTAGAAACTCGACCACCCACAAATCACTCCACCACCCACAAATCACTCTGAGTGACCCGAGTCGGTTACAAAGAGACTAGATATAGGCTATCTTTCGGGAGTGAAGAGATTGATGTGAAAATCAGATACGGCAGATATTGCTATTACAGCAGTTATGCACTAGGATACATGTGAAGTAAAAACCAAAATCACCCAAGTAACTAAGTCAGCCTCAGAGGTCCTTATGCCAACTCTACTTGACCCTATCACCAAACCCGTTGCCCCCAACGACACAGAAACCGCCAGTGCCCGCCAGTTAGCGAGGCGGCTTAAAGGTCATGAAACAGACACTTTGCATGTGCGCGTTGAGGGGGTTGAGGGAGTGGATATGCTTATCAGCGGTACGGCGCTACGCCTCTTTGTGCAAGTATTAGAGGCCATGGGCAAAGGACATGCCGTCACTGTACTGTCTGCTCAGCAGGAACTCACGCCTCAGCAAGCAGCAGCCTTTTTGGGGATGTCGCGCACGCTGCTCACCAGCCTGCTAGATCGTCGAGAAATCGCATTCCGCTATGTGGGTACGCACCGCCGCATCCGCTTTGACGACTTGCTTGCGTTCCATACTGAGCAGGAGCGCCGCCATAAAGCACTGGACGAATTGACGCAGCAGGCGCAAGAGTTGAACATGGGCTACTAAGCCATGCTCGGAAGTTCTAAGTCATGCTCGGAAGCACTGCTGTTTTAGACGCTTGCGTACTGTATCCCGCCTCGCTGCGGGATTTTTTGCTGCGTCTTGCCAGTGCCGGGCTGTACTCCCCGCGCTGGTCAGCGGTTATTCATGCCGAGTGGACAAGCAACCTGCTTGCCGACCGGCCTGATATCACTCCTGCTCAGCTTGCAAGGACCCAAAGTCTGATGGACATCGCAGTGCCGACGGCACTGGTAACTGGGCATGAGCCCCTGATCGAGGGCTTGACCAACCATCCCAAAGACCGCCACGTTTTGGCTGTTGCGATCCAGGGACAGGCGAGTTTGATAATTACCTTCAATCTCAAGGACTTCCCCGCCACCACCCTTTCTCCTCATGGGGTGAGGGCGATTCACCCCGACGCTTTCACCCTGAGCCTGTACCAGAGCAACCCTACAGACATGGTTAAGATCATTCAGCGCCACCGTGCCCAGTTGACCCGCCCGCCAAAAAACGCCCAGGAGTACCTCGACACCCTCGGGCAGTGCCATCTTAGACAGACAGCTTCCGTCTTGCAAAAGCACCTCGACGAACTTTAACCCAATCCCCGCATGTTGGCGATTATTGCCTCATCCAGAACAGGAGTTGGCGATTAAACCTAACTCGTCTATCCTAGAAAAGTGCGTTCTGAATTACGTATCTGGCTGGGTGCAGATCATCGTTTTTCGAAATCCATTGGCCGACATTGTGGTAGCTATAGTTTAAAGGTAGGCCATCCTGAATGGTCAAATTAAGGAACGATACTTTGGTACTAAATGGCAGCAGGAAAAGTGTCCAGAAAAACGCTTGGACGACAATATTCCGCTCAAGTGGCACAGCGAACCAATGAAACCATGCGTCTCCTCACAGTCGTCACGGTGCTCCTGCTTCCAATTGGCACTCTGGCAGGAATTCTAGGGGTGAACTTTTAGGCACGCTTCTTTTCCAGTCAGAACCGTGGGTTCTGGATAGCCATTGCAGTGATGGTGCTCTTTCTTTTATCGGGCATCTTGCTCGCCTATCGGCGCGGCTGGATTCGTGCTTGAGAATACCGCCCATTCTCCTTTTCCATTTAGTAGCATGCGTTCCAGAAGGAGTTGCTGGCGCTCGAGAACTTCCCATTCTTCAAACTCAAGGTTCAGCCGGTTGCGCTGTTCTTCAATGTTATTCAGCTGCTGTAGAGCTGCATGTCGCCCCGCTTTCCCCGCTGAAAAGCGTTTCTCCAGGGCCGTTACTGCGTTTTCTAGTTCGTTGGCTTCTTTGGTCCAAGTCTGGTTGATAGTCGAGAAATCAAGGTGTTCGGTCAGAAGAGCGCGGGCACGGGCTACTTCGAACGGGGGGCCGCTCATTACCAGATCCGCAGGGTGCAGGGTGACCTCTAGAGTCTTCGCCCGCAGCATGGTGAGGTTATCGGCCATGAAGCTGTCTACAAGTGTTCCCGCCAGCGATACCAGTATCTGGGTGGGTAGTTGAATCATGCGGCTCGCTGGTAGTCGCTGTGTTTCCCAGCCGCCTGCTGCAAGAATCTTCTGTGCATCTACCAATACCTTCGCCAAAAATCGTGGTTAGGCCGGCCTGAGTGGCGGCAATAAAATAGGGCTTTTGGAGTACAGTCAAAGTGACAAAACCAGACTGGACAACCCCAAAAACCCATGCCCGACATTCTACCGCTTCTGCTGAGA
>JANNDD010000027.1:0-7195 GCA_031387365.1 Armatimonas sp.
CCCAGACCAGCGAAACCAGTGAGGAAGTAGCTAAGGCGAAACGAAATCGCCGCGAGACAGAAAAGAAGATCACACGATTGGTAGAGTCGCTCAAGGCGGGGATTCCAGCGGATCTCCTAGCCAACGAGTTTGCGAGTCTGCGGGAGCTTGCCGCTTCCCAGGAGGAGCAGATAAAGACTCTGGAGGCCCGCCTCGCGATGGGGCAGCCCAAGCGTCCGGATGCAGAAGTGCTTCAGGAGCTTTGGGGAGAATTTCGCGAAAACTTCGAGTTTTTGACCGAGCAGGAAAAATCCGAGCTGCTTGGTCTTTTGATTGGACCGGTAACTTTGACCGGACGGAGTGTGGAAGGAATTTCGGCGGAGATCGAGCTCGTCTTGTCGGATGAGCTGGCGGAGGGAATTTTGGACAGTCAGTTTGCCCTGAAGTTACAAACCCCCACCGTCAATGTGGAACAGTGGGGGTGCATGGGTGCGGGGGAAGGACTTGAACCTCCGACCTTTGGGTTATGAGCCCAACGAGCTACCAACTGCTCCACCCCGCGTCGTTGTATGCAAGAGGGAGTATAGCCCCCATAACGTGTTCTGTCAAGGAAATCCACGGGACAATTTTCACCACCAGACAGGACGGTGGTCGCTGAGGGTTCCCGGGGTGAGCTGCTGAAGACCATTCGCTGAAAAATCCAGTAGCGCGAGGGCGAAGTTGCCTGACTGCGTTCGGACACTGACAGCAAGCTTGCCGCCGTCGGGGCGGAATGCAGGATGGTGGTAGTCACCGGGCTCGGTGGTGAGGCGACGAGGTTCTTCTTTCGCGTTGAGGTCTATTTTCCAGAGATGTCGCTTCCCAGGAGCCTCTTCAAAACTGGCCACGATGAAGCGGCCATCGGGGGAAAATGTGGGGTCACTCGGCAAACCCACAGGGCAGCCTTCGAGAGCAATGGCAGCCCCTCCCTTTGCGGGAACGCGCCAGAGAGCGGGCTGGCCGCCTCGATCTGAGACAAAAACGATCCAGCCACCAGTGGGAGACCAGGTAGGTTGTGTGTCGTTGCCAGGGTGCTGTGTGAGCCGCCGTGGAGTGCCACCACTTGCCTCAATGACATAGAGTTCGTTGTTGTTATCGCGGTGGGAAACAAAAACAAGGGAGTTATCATCCGGTGCCCAGGCAGGCAGATCGGCATTGCCCCACTTCGGGTTGGTCAGGCGGTGGGGCCGCGTGAGACTATCCCCGACAGTAAAGAGGGTGAGCTTGTTCTCGTAGGGAGCGACATAGGCCAGACGTCCCTGGCGGGGGGCACGGGTGGGGCTTTGGGCTCCGACCTCGATATTGCGGCGGAGAACCTCAGGGGCTTCCCCACCCTCACCGATTGTGCAGATCCCCACTCCATCGCGGGCGAAGGTCAAGCGAGGCATGCGCAGGCGCCCGTAGTCACGATCTGGCCAGCGGGGAAAAGGGCCGGGTATGGGATCGGTGAGGATAATAATATCGCGATCACGGCCACGGTTATCGTCCCGATGGTCGTCGCGGTGCTTGCTATCCTCGCGCGTGCGGGAGTCGTTTTTTTCTTCTTTTTTCTTCTCTTCTTTTTTTTCTTCTTGCTTCTTCTCCTCACGGCCTCGTGCCTGGGCGAAGGATCCGGCGGAGACAGAGAGTACAAGGCAAGTCAGAATCAGCGTTTTCAACGGCGTGCCCTCCGGTTTGTCAGCAGCGCCCGGGAGTGTGGTGCACTATCGCTCTCGGTGCTATCGGTGAGTCGAACCACACTGGCACCATCCACGGCATCCATGGAGAAGATATCGAAGTTGCCCGTGCGATCTGAGTCGAAGAAGATTGTCTGACCATCTGCGCTGTAGCTAGGGGAGTCGTCGTCGAAGTCGTTGCTAGTGAGGCGACGGGGCTCTGAGCCATCGTTGGCGTTGATTGTATAGATTTCAAGCTTACCATGCCGATCAGTGGCAAAGGCAATGGTTCCTCCACTAGGCGACCAGGTAGGGAAGTCGTCGGTGCCCGCGCTTGTGGTCAGGCGTTTTTGGTTATTCCCATCCACGTTCATGCTATAGATCTCGTAGTTACCATCGCGATTGCTGGAGAAAGCCAGCTTGGTACCGTCGGGCGACCAAGTGGGGGTTTGATCCTGCGCCGTGTTGTTTGTCAGGCGGCGCACATTGCTACCATCGGCACTCATGAGATAGATCTAGTCGTTGCCATCCCGATCAGAGACAAAGGCAAGCTGGGTGCCATCGGGCGACCAGGCGGCATCGGCATCCACTTTATTGTTGTTCGTGAGCTGTGTGACACTCTTGCCACGAGTGTCCATTTTGTAGAGATCGTAGTCGCCGCCATCACGGTCCGACGTAAAGACAACCTGGCTGCGATCCGGGCTGAGTTTTGGTTGGAAATCGCGCGCACTATTACTCGTCAGGCGGGTCGGGTTGACACCTCGGGTGTCCATGAGATAGATCTCGGAGTTCCCATCCTGGCGCGAGGTAAAGACCACCCGCCCTGGAAAGCGCAGGTCAAAGCCCGTACTCGCCCCACAGCCCACGAGCGAGAGGGCAGCAAGCGCCAGCCCTCCAGAAGCAACCCATTGTTTCATATTAGTCAAAGACGTCTCCCCGCGCATTTTTGTGACATCTCAACGAAACCCTCCCGCCAGCCCGATGAGAATAAGAACGGCTATTGTTAGCAACAACAAAATGGTGCCGATTACTCCGAGAATCCGCCCCGCCTGCACATTGCCACGCTGGCGCTGATCCATCTCGGGGTGCCGGTCTAAAATCTCCAGAGCACGGTTGGCGTGCAGCCAGGCAAAAGGTGAGAAAACAGGAGTCAGTGTCATTCCCAAGATGCCCAGTACTAGAATATTCGTCCCGTTCACCTGGGGGGCGAGCGCGGATATAGGGCGTTCCTGCTGGCGCTGTGCCTGGCCGTAGCCCGGCGCTGCTGCGCTATGGGCACCGCCTCCGTAGTCGAGAGTGGACGGTGGAGCGTAGCTACCCGTGGTGCTTGTGTAGCTTGGGGGCGGCGGGGGCGGCACGCGCGGGGCGGATGGCGGCGTGACAACAGGGGGTACGGTGGGCAGTGCCTCAAGCTCCTCGAGGCGCTGCGTGGCCTGTGCGTAGCTCGGATCAAGAACCAGGGCATGATTGAAGTGCTGGCGTGCGCCACTTCTATCTCCGGAAGCCTGAAGTGCCAGTGCGAGGTTGTAGTGGTTCTTGGGTTGCTCGGGATCGAGGGCCGCCGCGCGCTGGAACGCCGCCACCGCCCCGGCGGTGTCCTCTAGCGCCGCCAGAGCCCCACCAAGCAGCCGCCATGCCCCTACATCACTGGCATCCAGAGCGACTGCATCTGCAAGAGCGGCTGCGGCATCCGAGAAGCGTCCCTCCTTCATGCGAAGAACCCCGATTTCGCGTGGTGTTGCCATTGCTGCTATTCTCCTATTCCGTGTTCAGTGCGATCTTGTAGGATTGGGATACCGATAAGTACATTGCCAAAATATCCAAGAGAATATTCCAGGTGTTGCCCTGGAGTGCATCATGGTAGAGGAACCAGCCACACAGCGGGATAAAGAACACCGCCGATGTCCACCCCGAGATCCGGGCCGCCGTCTGTCCACCTCGGCCACAGGTTTTGGCGGTCAGAAGCCCCACGAGCCAGCCCGCGCCAAACGCTACGAGCACTCGAAAGGGAAAGATCCACCAGATGACACAGGCGACAATCGAGACCAAAGTGGCGACAAATACCCCCAGGAACTTGCGCGCAAGTGGCACCGGGCCACGCTGTCGCTCGATTTGCTGGATTTGAACCTGTGCCTGGCGTGCGTCGTACTCCGGAGCCGCAGTCCGCGCGACCAACTGAGCGAGAAGCTCTTTGCTGGGCGCATGACTAGGGTCGGCTTCCAGAGCACGCTCCACGTAGAGCCGCGCCTCATCGTGCCGAGAGAGCCCCTCGCTGAGCGCGACGGCAAGATTGTAGCGGTTGCGCGCCGACGGCTCCAGGGTCTCCGCCTTGCGAAATGCGGAGCTTGCGCCCACCCAGTTCTTCTCCTGGCTCTGCGAAGCGCCTAGAAGCTGCCAGGCTTCGGCATCCCCTTGGTCGGCCTCAACCAGGCTCTGAAACGCAGCAGTGGCCTCCGCAAATTGTTTGGCCCGCAAGTGCCCTTTGCCAACGTCGTAACGCACCGTAGTCTCATCCATTGTTAGTCACCATTTTACCTCCCCTACCTCATGGTTGCATCTTCAGCCAGGTAAGGTACGATACACCATACTCGCTATGAACCAGAAACACACGCCCGTCTTGTTGTGTCTGCCTTTTGCGACTCTGGTCGCTCTGGGCGCTTTGGCACATCCCCAACAGAAAAAACCATCTCTCGCAACACCAAAACAAGCACCAAAGCAGGCACTTGCTGGTACGGAGTTTGCACGTGATGTCGCACCGCTTGTCAAGAAATACTGTGTGAGCTGTCACACGGCTCCCAAGGGCACAGGCGGGGTAAGCCTTAGTGCGGAGAAGACTTTTGAGGCCGCTCTAAAAAACCGCGCCATCTGGGACAGAGTTGGCCCCGCAGTATTAGAGAATCGTATGCCGCCCGCCGAGATGCCCCAGCCCACGGCAGCGGAGCGAGAAAAGCTCGGCCATACGCTGGAGAGCTTGTTCTCACAAGTAGACTGCCAGCTCAACGACCCGGGCCGCGTCACGATGCGGCGCTTAAACCGCGCCGAGTACAACAACACCATTCGGGACTTGCTCGGAGTGACCCTGCGCCCCGCCGACGAGTTTCCCAACGATGATGTCGGCTATGGCTTCGATAATATCGGCGATGTTCTCTCGATCTCACCGCTCTTAATGGAGAAGTATCTCAGCGCCGCTGAGAAAGTGGCCGAGGAAGCCATCGTGCCGCCCGGCGCGGGTTCCCGCCCACTACGCATCACGGCGCGACAGCTCGCGGGCCTCGGCGGCGGCGGGGGCGGCTCGCAAGAGGGCTTCGAACTAGGCCGAACCGGCGACACGGCAACGGCCAGCTTTGACTTTCCCGTGGCCGGAGTCTACACCGTACTCATCCAGGCCTACGAGCAGCACGCCGACCCCAAGCCCACGAAGATGGGAGTCTCTCTGGATGGCAAGCAGCTCCAGAGCTTCGAGGTGGCCGCAACCGTTCAAAGTCCTCAAACAGCGACACTTACCCTGACGATTGACCAGCCGGGCCGCCATAAAATCGGAGCGACTTTTCTGAATAACAACGACAGAGATGCCGAGGATCTCCCATTTCGCCGCAAAGGCCAGGATCGTAATCTCTACATCGGCTTTGTGGAGCTTCAGCCGCCTGCCGGGTTCAAGCGCGGCCTGAGTCTCACGCTCCCCAAAGACGACACGGACGCGGCGTGGGACGCAGCGGCCCATAGCGTTCTGGATCCTCTGGCCAAGCGAGCCTTCCGCCGTCCGCCGACGTTGCAAGAGAAAACCAAGCTTGTCGCACTCACGCACTTAGCGCGCGAGAAAAAGATAAAAACAGAGTTTCCCGAGGGCGTTCAGCTCGCAATCCGGGCGATTCTCTCCTCGCCGAGCTTCCTATTTCGCCCCGAACCCGATGCCAAACCCAACGATCCCACGGCACGCCGCCTTCTGAACGACTATGAGCTGGCAACCCGCCTCTCGTATTTCCTGTGGTCGTCCACGCCCGATGAGGAGCTACTACGCCTCGCGGATCAGGGTAAGCTCAAAAATACCACCACTCTCATCGCGCAGGCCAAGCGCATGATGCGGGATTCGAAAGCTTCTGCGCTGGCTGAGAACTTCGCCGGGCAGTGGCTCCAGTTGCGCAAGCTCGCCGTGGTCCAGCCCGATGACAAAAGCTTTGGAGAGCCGCTGCGCCAAGCGATGACCCAGGAGGCGCTCCGTTTCTTCACCGGCGTGGTGCAAGAAGATCGTAGTGTCTTGGAGTTTCTGGACGCGGACTACACCTATGTCAATGCGCCGCTTGCAAAGCACTACGGCATTTCAGGGATTACAGGGGATGCGTTTCAGCGTGTCACTCTCAATAAAGACGCGGAGCAGCGCGGCGGGATTCTCTCCATGGCCGCCGTGCTCACGCTTACGAGTAACCCCAGTCGCACGTCGCCGGTCAAGCGTGGCAAGTGGGTTCTCGATAATCTTCTCGGGACGCCGCCGCCACCGCCACCGCCCAATGTCCCCGAGCTTGAGGCACAAAAAGGCGCGACCCAGGCGGAAACACTACGCAAGCGGCTTGAGATTCATCGCACCAACCCAGCCTGTGCCAACTGCCACGCGCAGATGGACCCGATTGGCCTCGCTCTGGAAAACTACGATCTGATCGGGCGCTGGCGCTTAAACGATGGCGGCAAGCCGATAGATACCGCCGGGGTTCTTCCCGATGGCAGCAAGTTCAGCGGCCCCAGCGAGCTGAAGCGCATTCTTCTGAAAAAGAAGACACAGTTCACCCACACGCTCACGGATCGCCTACTGACCTATGCGCTCGGGCGCGGGATCGAGCGCTCCGACAAGTGCAACCTTGACACCATGACAAAATCTGTCGAGAATAGTCAGTACAAGTTCTCCGCAATTGTGGAAGCCGTCGTCACCAGCGTCCCCTTCCGTGAGCGACGCGGCGATGAATCGGGGAAGAAGCCAGCCCCCTAACCCCCGTTGAACAGGGGCCGGGGGGCTGGTATAATCTAAACCATGAACACAGACCCATTAGTTTCTCGACGCATGCTCCTTCGGGGCATGGGCACAGCGATGGCGCTGCCGTTTTTAGAGGCGATGGCCTCCGCTCAAACCGGAAAGAAAGCGAGTGACGCGCCGGTGCGCATGGCGTTCTTGTTCGTGCCCAACGGCATCAACATGAAGCACTGGACACCGGACACGGAGGGCGCACTCGGGGAGCTGCCTTCCACGCTGGAGCCGCTGGCGGGTTTGAAAGACCACTTTAATGTGCTCACCGGCCTCTCGCAGTACGGGGCCGAAGCGCAGAAAGACGGCGCGGGCGATCATGCACGCTCGGCGGCGGCCTGGCTGACCGGCTGCCATCCGCGCAAGACCGATGGGGCCAATATCCAGGCGGGTATCTCCGCCGACCAGCTCGCGGCGCTCAAGCGGGGGCATCAGACACTCTTTCCCAGCCTAGAGCTTGGCTGTGAGCGCGGCTCGATGGCGGGTAACTGCGACAGCGGCTACTCCTGTG
>JANNDD010000035.1:0-45495 GCA_031387365.1 Armatimonas sp.
GGAGACGAAGCACTACGAGGCGATCTGTGTCTCATGCCATAGCGCTCCGAAAAAAGTGTGTGCCGTTAACTCCAGAGAGAAATGCATTTCCTGCCACATGCCCAATCGCCCCGTAATGACACACGGAACAATCTCCCTCAAGATGGCCGATCACTTCATCCGCATCAACTGAGCGCTTCGCGGTATAATAGGGCCTCATGTCCACCAGTAAAGCGGAAGAAAAGAGCGGTCAGAAACGCACGGTCGCGCTAAACCGTCGCGCACGCCACGAGTATTTCATTGAGGAGACCTATGTCGCTGGGATGGTGCTGGTCGGCACGGAAGTAAAGTCTCTGCGTGCCGGCAAGGCGAATCTCACCGATGGCTACGCGCGTATCGAGAAGAACGAGCTGTGGCTACATAATCTGCATATCGCGCACTTCACCCAGGGACATGGCGACAATGTCGAGCCGACGCGGGTTCGTAAGCTGCTGCTCACCCGCAAAGAGATTGACCACCTGCTCGGGCAGACCCAACAAAAAGGGCTGTCGCTCGTACCGCTGGCGATTATCTTTGAGCGCGGTTTTGCCAAGCTGGAGCTTGGGCTTGGGCGCGGCAAGAAGCTCTATGATAAGCGCCAGGATATCGCCAAGCGCGACGCCGATCGAGAAGCGCGGCGCGAAGTTTTTGGAAGGAACTAGCTACAAGGGATGGCAAGAACAGTGAAGGTGCCCGTGCTCGGGCAGTCGGTTGAGGAAGTTCGGATCGTTCAGTGGTTTAAGAAAGTCGGCGATATGGTCGCGATTGGCGAGGCACTGGGCGAGCTGGAAACGGACAAGACCAATATGGAGTTTGCCAGCACCGAAGCCGGTGTGATTCTGGGCTTTCTGGCTCCTGTGGATGCCTACGTCAAAGTGGAGTCCCCTGTCGTGCTGGTCGGTGAGCCCGGAGAAGCCCCCGCCGCGCCAATTCCGCCCAGCCCTAGCCCGGTACCCCCCAGCCCCCTTGATGCCTCGCCACGTGCGCGCCGCATCGCCGATGAGCTGGGTGTGAACGTCAGAGACCTCGCCGGAAAGGGCACTGGGCCAGCCGGACGGATCATCGAGCGTGATATTGAGGCCGCCCATGCCGCGCTCGCCAAGTCTGCGCAAGTAGCGCAGGAGCTTCTGGAGACGCCCGCCGTGCGTGTCTCCCCCCTCGCCCAAGCGATTGCGGTAGGCGAAGGCGTCAATCTGACCTCCGTTGCGGGCAGCGGCACCGGCGGTAGGATCACCGCCGATGATGTCCGTGCGGCAACAGCGCCACTCGCCACTCTTGCGCCAAACGAGGGCCAGGCGGTTGGCTCGCACGTGGTAAAGCTCTCCGGTCTACGCAAGCGCGTCGCCGATAATCTCAGTAAATCCGTGCGGGAGAAGCCTCATGTCACACTCCATCTCGCCGTGGACATGACCGAGGCCAACAAGCTCCGCAAGCAGCTTCTCCCCGCTATCGAGAAGTCTGACAATGTCCGTATTTCCCCCACCGACTTGATCCTCAAAGCCTGTGGCCAAGCACTTAAAGAGCATCCCATGGTCAATGCCCACATAGACGGCGATACGATCACCCTCTTTGATGCCGCACATATAGGAATGGCAGTCTCGCTCGGCGATGAGGGGCTGATCGTACCGGTAATTAAAGAAGTGCAGAGCAAGGGGTTGACCCAGCTCGCCAAAGACAGAGTTGACCTCGCCGCACGCGCACGCGCCGGGAAGCTGGCAAGTACCGAAGTCTCCGGTGGAACTTTCACCGTCACCAACTTAGGAAACTACGGTATTCAGGCGTTCAACCCAATTATTCCGCCCCCCCAAGTGGCGATTCTCGGCATCTGTGCCATCACGGAAACCATTGTCGCGGTGAACGGCCAGCCCGCCGTGCGCCCCATGATGGGCCTCTCCCTAAGCTTTGACCACCGTGCCCTAGACGGTGCCCCCGCCGCCGCGTTTCTGGCTCGAATAAAAGAGCTACTGGAGACGCCGGGGCTACTACTGGCGTAGAGCCCCCTGCTGGCCGCCTCGTTTCCCCTCCCCCCGCATACCCCACCAGTGGGGCCCCTGCGACCCCCTCCCGGGTACCCTCTGGGTGAATGGGAGAGGGTTGGGAGGGGAAAATCCCCCAGCCCCTCTTCATCTCCCCCTCTTCATCTCCCCCTCCCTCCCACCCGAAGGGCTTGTTATTGGGAGGAGAGGAGGCAGGGGGGAGAGAGGGAAACGGGAGGGAGGGGAAATATCTACTTCGCCTTTAGCTCCGCGTTGCCACGCTGATAGTCGCCCAACAGATGCTCGGCAAAGTACTCCATCATCATTTGGTTAAAGTAGCCGTTCATGGTACCAAAGCTATGATCCTGACCAGGCAAGAGCATGAAATCAAAGCGTTTACCGGCTTTGATTAGCGCATTGACGAGGCGAATGGTGTTACCGGGATGGACATTATTGTCCATATCTCCGTGCACCAGTAGCAGTTTCCCCTTAAGATTTCCCGCCAGTTCGGCGTTAGTGGGGACTTTAATCTCAAACTTTGTTTCCCCTGTCGGCTTACCGTCTTTATCCAGAACGGGCACTTCCTTTAGGCCATGGTGCTGCTCGCTCCAGTTCGAGTTGTAGATATTATTGTCGTGGTTTCCCGCGCTGCTCACCCCCACTTTAAAGAACTCGTTGTAGGGTGGCATCAACAGTGCAGCGCCCGTCATGAAACCTCCGCCAGAGTGTCCAAAGATTCCCACTTTCTCAATGTCAACCCATGAAAAACGCGCGGCAAGCTGCTCGATTCCGGCTTTCTTGTCGGCGAGGCCGTAGTCACGCAGGTTGTAGTACCCAAAGCTATGGTAAGCATTCGAGCGTGCCGGGTTGCCTCCCCGGTTGCCGATTTGAATGACCACAAAGCCAAGCTGTGCCAGACGTGCGTTGTTCGCGCTCACCGAGAAGCCCGAGTTCACCGACTCGGTCTGAGGGCCAGGATAGACATAGGCGATGATCGGATATTTTTTCTTGGGGTCAAAGTCGGTGGGCCGCCAGAGATTACCGTAGAGATCATTCACGCCATCGGCGGCCTTCACCGTGAAGCGCTCCGGCATCCGCCAGCCAAGCTCCAACAAACGCTCCAGCTTCGTTTCCTCAAGATCGAGAATGACCTTGCCATCCCGGTCACGTAGAACGGCTTTCGGCGCTAAGTCGGGGCGCGAGGCGACATCCACCACGAAGTCTTTAGAGGGTGAGACACTGGACGTGTACTCTGCCTCACCGGAGTTTATGAGCGCCAGACTGCTCCCCTTGCCATCCAGTCCGGTTCTGTAGAGATGCTGGTAGTAGGGATTCTCGCCCGCTTCACGCCCCTGTGCCACAAACCAGAGCTGCTCTTTCTTCTCATCCACCTCCGTGATCTGTGCCACGCGGAATGGGCCGCTGGTCACTGCATTCTTGAGCTTGCCATCGTTGGCGTAGAGGTAGTAGTGCCCCCAGCCGGTGCGCTCGGAGAACCAGAGGAAGTCTCCCCCTGGCTTGATGTACTTGACTTCCTGGATTTCCAGAAACGCATTCTCCACGGCTTCGGCAAGCAGCGGCGTGACTGCCTTGGTGCTGAGGTTAATCTCACAGAGCTCGGCGTGCCGCTGAAGACGATCTCGCCGCACGAAACGAAGTGCCTCGGAAGTGGTGTCCTGGAAGTGAACATTACGTACTTGCTGATCTTTATATTTTACAATAGGTAGCTTATCGAGTGTCTTCGTGGCCGGACTGAAGGCAAAGAGCTCCTGCTGCCCAACACCCGGCTCCCCTGGCATGGCGTACTTATAGCTCATCAGGGTGGGACGGGGCTCGGAGAGCACATTGACGAGAAACAGCTCTTTGACATTGCGGGAGTCGAAGCGGCTTACGTAGAAGCGCTTGGAGTCCTTGGACCACGTAACACTTGCCCGGACACGCAGCTCGACGGTGGGGGGCGGCGGTGGTGCGACTCCCTCACCCTGCTGCCGACGGCGCGTACCGCCACCGCCGCCGCCGAAGCCCCCCTCGCGGCTCCCAAAGCTGTAGTCTTTCTCGCCATCTTTGGTGAGCTGAATCGGTGGCTGCTCCTTGCCCTCTTTCACCTCAACGTAGTAGAGGTTGTGGGCCATAGCGTAGACAAAGGCTTTCTTATCAGGGGAAAAATTACGGAAGTCCCTGGCCTCTGTATCCGGCGTCGCAGTTCCCACTTTGGGTGCAACCTTGAGCGTCTCTTTCGTCAAGTCGTACTCGTAGCGCGTGGTTTTGGGCGGCGCGGGCGGTGTGGTAGCTTCACTGACCGAGAAGAACATCAGGTTGGCATCTTTTTCGTCGAATGTGACTGTGGTGAAGGGAAGGTTTGTGGAATCGTAGGGCTTCTGGGTCAGCTCAGAGAGAAGTGCTGCCATCTTAGTGGAGTCAAACAACAAGGATTTTTTCTTTGCCTTCGCGTCCACTTTCCAGAACTTACGCCCGGTATCATCGCGCCAGAGATACCAAAACGTATCCGACTTATTAATCCAGCCTGGCGTGAGCGTGGTGCTGGGGACAAAAGGCGTGAGAATCTCGGAGGTAAAGCGATTGGCCAGCTTCCAGTTGGCTTTCACGGGCTCCTGGGCAACAAAGAGTGACACTAAAGCAGGGAGAATAGGAAACATCGGTTAAATTCCGTCCAGCCCGTACTCGTCCACGGGCGAAAAATAGATTATAGTGATGAGCGTGTCTTCGTCCATCGGCAGATCGTAGACCCGCGAGAGCAGCGCAATGACCTCGTCCTTCGTGCGAAATTCTGGGTTCTCTCGCTGGATGTCGCGCGGTGTCAGCTCCTTAATGGGCTTGACCTCAACCATATCGAGAATCGCGGTGAAGAGCTTGTGCCGCCGCCCGAAACGCTGCCCAACCGTCACCCAAACAAGCTGCCCCGACTGATACTTGGCAGTTTTATTTCCTAGGCGAATCGTCGCCGACTTGCGGCCTTTACGCAGAACATCACCATAGAGCGTATTATAAAAATTTAGTGCGAACATCGTGGCACGGTTCGACATCCCCTCTGGAAAATCCTCTCTGGT
The DNA here is from genome assembly GCA_031387365.1 of Armatimonas sp. Lineage (GTDB taxonomy): Bacteria > Armatimonadota > Armatimonadia > Armatimonadales > Armatimonadaceae > Armatimonas. The sequence goes on from JANNDD010000035.1 coordinate 5,063, forward strand.
TCGTCGTCCGAAAACGGCGAGTCCTTGGGCCCGAGGTGCGGGATAATACGCGTATGCTCTTGCACGATGCCACTTCTTGCTACCAGGCACTTCTCACCCACGATGCACGCTTCGATGGGGTTTTCTTTGTCGGGGTGCGTACCACGGGAATCTACTGCCGTCCGATCTGCCCGGCAAAGACCCCCAAAGAAGAGAACTGTGTCTACTACGCCCACGCCGCGGCCGCGGAGCAGGCAGGATATCGCCCGTGCCTGCGCTGCCGCCCCGAGCTGGCTCCAGGCAATGCGTCGGTGGACGCGATCGGCGAGCTCGCTCAGCGTGCGGCCAGCCGGATTGAGGACGGAATGCTCTCGGAGATAAGTGTGACAGCACTCGCGGCGGAGCTTGGTGTGAGTGAGCGCCACCTCCGCCGTGCCGTCGAGAGTGCCTTTGGAGTCTCGCCCCACGCCCTGGCACAGACACAGCGCTTACTTTTGGCCAAGCGCTTGCTCACGGACACTGCGCTGCCCGTCACCCAGATCGCCTTTGCCAGCGGCTTCCAGAGTGTCCGTCGCTTCAATAGTGTCTTTCAGGAGCGCTACCGCCTGACACCCACCGCGCTGCGAAAGAACGTCCCGGCACTCCCTGCGCAGACCGAACAAACTCTCGACATCGCGCTGACCTACCGTCCCCCTTTCGACTGGTCGGGTCTGCTGGGCTTCCTGAAATCACGTACTCTGGCTGGTGTGGAGGACATTGATGGGGATACCTACCGACGAACCGTTCGCTGGCAGGAACACACCGGCTGGCTCAGTGCGTGTGCGAAGGACAACGAGCGGGTTCTTAGAATCTCCCTCTCGCTCTCCCTGGCACAAGCACTGCCACCGATCCTCGCCCGCATCAAGTCCCTTTTCGATCTGGGGGCAAGTCCGCACCGCATTAACGATGTCCTCGGAGCGCTGGCCGCCGACTGCCCTGGCCTACGAGTGCCCGGTGCGTTCCACGGCTTTGAGACGGCAGTGCGTGCGATTTTAGGCCAGCAAGTGAGTGTCAAAGCTGCGACCACTCTTGCCAGCCGTTTTGCCGCTGCGCTCGGTGAGCCTGTCGCCACCCCCTTTGCCAACCTGACACATCTCAGCCCGACACCCGAGCGTGTGGCGCGTACCCCCAAGCAGGAGCTGATTGCACTGGGCATTCTTGAAACCCGTGCGCTAGCGATTCTTGCACTGGCTCAGGCCGCTGTAGAAGGCAAGATCTCCCTGGAGCCGGGCGAGGATCGGGCGGCCACCCTAAAAGCCCTCGTGGCACTTCCAGGAATCGGGGAGTGGACAGCGCAGTACATCGCGATGCGCGCCCTTGCCTGGCCAGATGCCTTTCCCCACACCGATCTTGGAGTCAAGAAAGCCCTAGGCGAGACCCAGCCCACTAAGATCTTAGAAATCGCCGACGCCTGGCGCCCCTGGCGCGCCTACGCCACGATGCATCTATGGCGTTCTTTGGAGACAAAACAATGACCTACTTTACGTCTTTCGAAACCACGCTCTGCACGCTGCTCCTCACCTCCAACGGCGAGGCGCTCACGGGAATCTATCTGCTCCCGGATCATCGCCACGCGCCAACCCAACAACCGGCCTGGCAAGAATCCCCAAATCTGCCGGTCTTTGTGGTAGCCAAAGCGCAGCTCACGGAGTATTTTGCGGGCACACGCACCGCTTTTGACCTGCCACTTGCCGCCTCAGGCACCCCCTTTCAAAAAACAGTTTGGGCGGAGCTGGTACGCATTCCCTACGGCAAGACGTTCTCTTACGGCGAGCTTGCAGCACGCATCGGCAACCCAAAAGCCTCCCGCGCTGTGGGGCTCGCCAATGGGAAAAATCCCCTCTCGATTGTCGTCCCGTGCCACCGTGTGATTGGAGCAAGTGGAAAACTCACCGGCTACGGCGGCGGGCTGGCGCGCAAAGAGGCACTGCTGGCGCTGGAGCGATTCACGACGCGGTAAAATGGCCGGTATGCCCACTGGCTCCCTAACGGTTATCTGCGGCTCGATGTTCTCTGGCAAGACGGAGGAGCTTATTCGCCTTGTCCGCCGCGCACTCTACGCCAAACGCACCGTCCAGGTCTTCAAACCGGCACTCGACACCCGAGATCCCGTGACCGTGATCCGCTCACACAACGGCGCACTCCATGAAGCGCAGGCCGCCGAAAATAGCGCGACGCTCTATCTCTCGATTGCTCCGGAGACGCAGCTCATTGCCATTGAGGAAGCGCAGTTCTTTGACGCGGGAATCTTCGAGGTCTGCCAGGCGCTCGCCGATGACGGCAAAGACGTGATTGTCTCGGGGCTGGACATGGACTTTCGCGGCGCGCCGTTTGGAGCCATGCCTCGCTTAATCGCCGTCGCCGATAACGTCGTGAAGCTACGCGCCATCTGCGCCGTCTGCGGCGGCGATGCCGCGCGTTCCCAGCGGCTGATCAACGGCCACCCCGCCCCTGCCAGTGCCCCCACGGTTCTGATTGGAGCCACGGAACACTACGAAGCCCGCTGCCGCCAGTGCCACAGTGTGCCGGAGGGGTAGCCGCTCATAAGCTCTTCAGAAACGCCACTAAATCCTTGAGTTCCTGAGGAGTACAGTCGGATTCTCCCGTGAGCTTGCTGGGCCGATGGTACTTAGTGAGAACATCTTCGAGAGTCAGAGCGCGGCCATCATGCAGGTACGGAGCCCGGCTGTAGACATTACGTAGAGGCGGTGGATTGTAGCCAGTAAAGACATCATTGGGCTCTTCCAGTCCGGTTTTAGTGATTGTTGGTGTCGCGTAGGTATCGCCGCCGTGACAGCTCGCGCAGCCCTTCGCAACAAAGACTTTCTGGCCTACGGGACTTGCAGGAAACGGCGATTTCTTCCAGTCGAGCGTTTTCACGTAGGCTTCCACGGCATCCACTTCAACAGACGTCGGCTCATCGCCCTGCATGCTCTTGGTGAACGACTCCACAATGGCTTGCCGAAGGTCCTTCTGCCAGCCGTGCCAGGTGTAGGGCGCGGTCTGCGCAACCCCACGCAGGCTCAGGGTTTTCTTGGGTTTGCCATAGCCACCGTCGTTTTTAGTGTCGAAGTTGCCACCGTTGGTGTGCCCCTCTGTGTGGCATGAGGCGCACGAGTACCAGGAGTGAAACGAGCGCTTGGCATCGTTGAAAATCTGCTCCCCAAGGCGCACTTGCGAGGGCTGAGCGGGTCCACCCAGCGTGATCGTTTTGGCCACTTTACCAGTGGCAACGTCTAGCACCTGCACGGCATTGAGAAAATCATTGGCGACAATGAGCTGCTTGCCATCGGCGGAGAACTGTGCGCCCAGCGGCCTACCCCCCACTTTGATACGCCGAACCCGCTCCACGGACTCCGGCTCTAAGTAGTCTTCCGGGCCACCGAAGGCCACAAACGGGAGCCCGGCAATCTTAGAGAAAAACACAACTTCATGCGTGCCTCCTGCCGTCAGCGCAAGAGTCTGACCATCGGGCGAGAGCGTGCAGCCGTCCACATCGCCTAGTGCATCGCCCTGTGTGTCCAGAGCAATCGCCTCACGTGGGCCTTCCTCCGTGATCGGGACACGTGCCAGACGATTACCGACCACCCAGCCCCGGTCTATATTGTCTTTTGTCGCGGGGAAGCGTCGCTCATTGATAAATGGCACAAAGGCTTGCTTGCCATCGGGGGAGATCGCGATACTGCGTACATTGCGGCCATTCAGTGGAACAGTGAAGAGCTCCTCCCCGGTGGGTAGTGCATAGACAGAGAGCGTCCGCGCCCGCGTGCAGCCCACCGTGAGCCGCTTGCCATCGGGGGTGAGCGCCACCTGCCAGGGCTCCAGGCCGGTTAGGAGGCGCTGCGTAATTTTCCGGCTCGCCAGCTCCACCACCACCACAGCACTCTCCCCACCCAGCGCCACATAGGCCCGCTTGCCATCTAGGCTCAGCGCCACGCCGCGCGGCTCATCGCCCACGGGAATCGTCGCCGTAATACTCAGGCCAGCAGGAGTGATGCCCAGCACGGAAAGCGAGTCCGATCCGTAGTTGGTGACCACGGCGACACTGCCCCGTGCCGCCACACAAAACGGCTCGTCACCTACCAAGGTTCGCTGAAGAAGTCGGCCTACAGATAGATCCAGGAGTGCCACTGAATCCGTGCCGCGCTCTGTCACCAGTGCACGACTCTCGGGGAGTAGTGCCACAAAGTGCGGTGCGGGATCGGCAGTCAAATCAGATTGCCCGTTCGATTTGCCTACCTCGCTGAGCTTGTTCGCCTTTTGTGCACCGAGAGCCAGTGCCATCAGAGCGAACAACGGCAACGCGAGAGAAAAGCGCTGTATCCTCATTTTCACGGACGCTTCCACGCTGTCTAGCCTTTTCCTATCAGCTTCAGGATGTCATTAAATGTCACACTCACAAACAGGACTAACACGAGGGCCCACCCCACGAGCGCGACTCCCATCTGCTGCTCTTTACTAAGCTGCCGTCGCCGGATCGCCTCAATGAGAAGCAGCACGACTTGACCACCATCAAAGACGGGGATCGGCACAAAGAGATTGGCCGCGTACAGGGAGAGGGAGAGCTGCCCCATGAGCGAGAAGAGTGCCAGTACCCGGTCGGCCCAGTCCAGCTTGACCACTTCGGAGACAGCCCCCGCTATGGCGATCGGGCCTCCGATGTTTTTCCCGAGCTCACGCGGTGTCGAGACCAGCTTGCCCAGTGCACTCAGGAATGTCCCCGTCAGACGATTAGCCTCACCGAGCACCTCCTGAACCTGTGCGGGCCTTGTGCGCGGCTGTAGCCCTACTCCGATTCGATAGAGCTTCTCCCGTCCCTCAAGCACCTCGCGCGGCTGCACGGTCAGTGTCAGTGGCTTATCGTCGCGTAGTATCTCAACTTCGAGAGGCTTCCCTGCCGAGCCACGTACCTTGGTCGCCATGCCATTAAAGTCAGCGATGGGAGCGCCCGCAATCTTGACCAACAGATCGCCGGTACGAATTCCAGCCTCCGCAGCGGCGCTCTTCTCACTCACCATCATTTTGTGAGGTGCGGGCAGCTCGACACCGCGCATTCCCACCAGTGCAACAAACGCGAGCCAGCCCAGCAAAAACGACGCGATAGGCCCAGCGAGGATCACAATCAAGCGCTGATAGATTGGCTTAGCATGGAAATCCGCCATCTGTCTGTCGCGCGTTTCATCGTCCGCCTCCGCCTCGGCAAACCCCACAAAGCCCCCGAGAAGAACCGCCCGGATAGTGTACTCTGTCTCACCGTCGTACCAGTAGCGCCATTTTTTACCAAACGGCAACCCAAAAGCGAACTCGTAGACCTTGAACTTAAACGCCTTGGCAGCCAGAAAATGGCCTAGCTCATGAATAAAAATCAGGATGCCAAATAAAACCGCCCACGTCAGCAAGGTCTCTAGTTTATGCAGCAATGCTCTCTCCTACAGATTCTCCGCAATAAAGCGGCGTGCCGCAGCATCTGCGCTCACAATTTTTTCCAGTGTATCCGCTTCAGAAGAAGAAATGCTACCCAGAGCATCCGCGACCCGCTCTAGGATCTGACCAAAGCGCAGCTTCCCTTCGAGAAACGCCCCTACCGCCGCTTCATTGGCGGCATTGAGAATCGCGGGCGCGGTTCCTCCGGCACGAAACGCCTGCCGCGCTAAAGTCATCGCGGGGAAGCGCTCGTGATCGGGCGCCTCAAAAGTCAGATCGCGCATCTCGGTGGGCCTTAGGCGCGGGATTCCCGTGTCCACTTTCTCGGGGTGGAGGAGCGCGATCTGAATCGGCAGGCGCATGTCCGGTAGGCCAAGCTGGGCAAGCAATGCGCCATCACGCAGCTCCACAAACGAGTGAATGATGGACTGCGGGTGCACAACCACCTCCACTTTCTCCTCACCCACGCTGTAGAGCCAGCACGCCTCGATAATCTCCAGCCCTTTATTCATGAGAGTGGCGGAGTCAATCGTGATCTTGCCCCCCATGCGCCATGTGGGATGATTCAGCGCCTCCGCGACCGTCGCGTTCTGGATGCGCTCTCTTGTCCAGGTGCGAAATGGCCCGCCCGATGCCGTGATATGGAGCTTGTCGATCAGTGAAAAATCGTAGCCCGCCAGGCACTGAAAGAGCGCCGAGTGCTCGGAGTCAATCGGCAGAAGTGTCGCGCCGCCGTCGCTGGCTGCCTGAGTTACCAGTGCACCCGCCGCCACCAATACTTCCTTGGTCGCGATGCAGACACGCTTTCCCGCCGCGCACGCCGCCAGTGTTGCCGCGAGCCCCGCCGCGCCTGCGACGGCGATTACCACGGTATCGGCTTCATCGAGCACTGCGAGGCGCGTCATCGCCTCACTTCCCTCACGCTCCACTGCCACAACGCGCTCACCCGAGAGTCCCCAACGCGCCGCCTGCTCAGCCAAGAGAGCTGAGTCCCGCCGCGCCACGAGCCCCACTACCGCCACCCGCTCCCTACCAAGCCGCTCGCAGATGTCTAATGTCTGGGTTCCAATCGAGCCCGTAGAGCCCAGAACCACAATCTTTCGCCTAGTCATTGGACGGATTTTACCCGCCCAGACATTGGAATAGAGCGATTTTAATGCCCCGCAGATTTAGCAACAAACTTCATCGCACCAGAGTTCATGCAGTAGCGCAGGCCCGTCGGGGTTTTGGGGATACCAAAGCTACCATTGGCATCATCGAACAAGTGACCTAAGTGCCCCAGGCAGCGGCTACAGAGAATCTCGACGCGAGAGCCGTCGGGATCGCGCTTTTCGGCAACCGAGGTCTTCTTCAGCGGCTGGAAGAAACTCGGCCAGCCCGTGCCCGAGTCGAACTTCGCCTCACTGGTGAACAGTTCTAAATCGCAGCCGGCACAGTGATAAGTCCCGACTTTATGGTTGTCGTGGTAGGCGTTGCGGAAGGCGAACTCGGTGGCGGCCTTGCGCAAGATATTAAACTGGGTCGTTGTCAGTCGCTTGCGCCACTGCGCATCGGTCAGCTTTTTCCAGTCGGTCTCTTTAGTTGCCAGCGCGGGAGCCGCTGGTTTCTGCTGGTGTGCGAAGGCTGCACCGCCAGCGATCAGAAGGGCTATTGCCATAACAACAAGTTTGTGTGTTTCGTTTTTCATAGTTCTAATATTCGTATTTAAAGTCCTGCATAGAAATCATACCCGCGCTCGGCCCAGAAGTCGGCGGGGCGCTCGGCTTCGTAGCTAAGGTGCGTGATGAGCTTGATGTTTTTTATACCGTACTTGGTTGGGATCGCCAGCCGAAGCGGTGCGCCGTGCTCTGTACTGAGCGGCTGGCCGTTCATGCCCCACGCCAGCAGTGTCTGGGGGTGTAGCATGCTCTCAATATCGAGGCCGACGTAGTACCAGGTGTCTTCAAATCCAGCAGGCTCAGAGCGCAAATAGACGTACTTGCTATCGGGCATCGGCGGGTATTTTTTCGCAAAATCGGCGAAGCGACAGCCCGTCCACGTGACAATCGCACTCCAGCCCTCCACACACTTCAGCTCCGTCGTCAGCGAGACTTCGGGCAGTGTCTTCAGATCCGCAAGCGTGAGCTGCAAGTCGCCATAGTTCAAACGCCAGGCCTCTGTGTCGATCTCGGGCGTCGCACCGTGGTAGTTGTTGCGCGGCTCGATAGCACGTGCGGCGGGAAACTCGGGTGCACGGTAGCCAGAAAGCAGCGTCGTCACAATCGCCTCGTTGCTCCGATGTGTCGTGCGAAAGAGCTGCTTGATCCCCGTGCCGTCGTCTTTTGCTTTGTGGTTAAAGAGTGAGAGCAGGCTAAGGCTTCCCGCCACCCCTGCACCCGCCCACAAAAAAGAGCGCCGTGAGAGCCGCTTAAGCTCCTGCTGTGTCAGTTCCGTCGGTTGTTGGTTCAGGGGCATCATCTGGTTCCTCCTTAGGTTCGTCTTCTAAAGGTTCGTCTTCTAACACTTCTATTAACGTTTTTTGTGGCTCTGGCGTTTCCGCAATTTGCTCCCAGCCCGTTATTATCGCACGGAAGTTATTCCAGCCCGCGCGGATCACCTGCCCTACATGAACGAAGAAAAACGCCACAAAGAGACAGGTCACGATAAAGTGCCAGAGCCGCGCGCCCTGGTAGCCACCAAAAGGTACGGCGAGCCACGCCACTTGCGCGGGCTTGGAGATCGCGAGCCCCGTGATTAACATCAGTATGCCCAGTACCACCACGCCAGAGTAAGCAAGCCGCTGGGCATGATTGTACTTTTCGCCTGCCGGTGCAGCCTCGATGCGCCTCCAGAACGTCAGGTCCTTCACCGCAACTTTTACGGCCTCGACCAGAGAGTTTTTCTGAGGGGCAAGATGCCGCCACTGGCCGCTAGCCACGAGGAAAAGAACATAGGCCAAGCCATTGAGAGTGAAGAACCACGCGAGCGCAAAGTGCCAGGCCATTCCCTCGGCCAGCCGCGAGCCCGTGAGAATCTCGGTACGCTTCTCCGGCTCAGGGTAGTTGTCTGGAAGTGTGTCGCCGGAGTAGACCACGCGTACGTCGGGCCGCAGTACAATTCGATCTGGCACGCGCAGCCACCGAGGCGGCGCTTCATCGTCTTTTCCGGAGTGCAGCACGCGGTAGCCCGTCTGCCAGAGATCCGTGGCATAAACATCATTGGCCCAGAGGATCAGTGTCCCTGACCAGATCATCAGCGCCAGAACAGGGAAGTTGACCCAGTGGAACCAACGAATCGCCAGCGGGTGTTTTTTCTGAATGTGGGCCATGGTTTATTTTTCGCGACGCAGTAGTTCAATTCCTTGCTCAACATCTCGGAAAGCACCACTGTCTTTGTAGTTTAGCTCGCCATCCCAGCGGCCACGAACCCGACCTTTTTTATCAATCAAGTAGGTAGAGGGCCACCATTGATTGCGCCATTTTTTCCAGTTCGCTTTATCATTATCAATCAAAACAGGAAAGAGAAGCTTTTCTTTTTCGATGTATTTTTTAACATTCTCGACAACGCGCTCGGCGTCAACCTCAGGAGTATGAATCGAAACAAAGACAACGTCTTTGTCTGCGTACTTCTTCACCCACTTGTTCCAGTAGGGAATTGTACGCGTGCAGTTCACTCACTGAAAAGTCCAATAAAAAGCAACGATCACTTTGCCTTTGAGATCAGCCAGCTTCACCGGCTTGCCATTGATCCAGTCCTTGGGAGCACCGATCAGCTCAGGGACTTGCTCGTAGGCTGGCTTCTCTGCGGCGGGCTTCTCGGAGGTGGGCTTTTCCTGGGCGCGCGCACTCCCCAGGAGAAGCGCTCCTACACCAGATAAAAGTAAATTTTTTCGCGTCATACGCTAACTACAAACATTGTCTGGAAAAAGTTCATTTAGGGCGATAGAATAAACCCACGGCAGCGGGTCGGCTTCGAACCTGGTCAGGGCGGAAGCAGCAGCCATAAGGAGTACGGCCCGCGTGTCGCAGCACTTCCCCCTAAATATTGCGTCGCCCCCGGGGTATAATTGTTTTTAGTATATCTATGCCGGAGCGAACACACTACGAAGTTCTAGGTCTGCCGGAGACGGCTTCCCTTGAAGAAATCAAGAAGCAGTACCGGGCTCTAGCGCGCACGCACCACCCCGATGTGAACTCAGGCCCACACGCTGCTCTGCAGTTTTCTGCAATTGCCGAAGCTTACCGCGTGCTCAATGATTCCGAATCGCGCCGCGTCTACGATGCCGAACGCACGCTGCGGCAGCGCCAAACCAACTTCAAGTCCGCTGGTGCTGTCAATCACCCCGCAGGGCCACGTCCCGCCTCGTCTCCGCCCCCGCAACAAAGTGCCACGACCGCCACCCAGGAGTCTGATCGGCTTCTGCAGCAGGCACAGATCGCCTTTAGCCGCAACCGAATGGCCGAGGCGCGAACCCTAGCGGAACAGGCGCTGCACTACAACAAAAAAAACGCCGCCGCGTGGGAAGTCATGGGCGATGTCAGCCGCAACCAAGAGCGCAACACGGATGCCCTCCGGCACTACACGATGGCGAGCCAGCACGACCCACGCCGTGCCAGTGTCCAGCAGAAGATCGAGCGGATCGCTCGCCAGCCGGTCGGGCCGCAGAGCAGTGCGGGTGGCTACACTCCCAACACGCCCACACGCCAGCGACCACCGCAGTACACCGCCCGCCCACGCGCCCCACTGACAGCCAATATGCCGCCCGACAAGCGCTCGTTAACCCTCGTTCTGGTGGGTTTTTTTGGCTACTTTGGCACTTTTCTGATCTTGATCTTCGCTGGTCTCACTCTGGACAAATCATCGGCATCCACCCATGTCTTACCGATTGTGACTTCCTGGAGCTGGCCCTACGTGAGCTGTATGGCGCTCGCAGGGGCCTTGCTGGGGGCGACCATGACCATCACGGGAGCCATTCGCCGCATCGAGGACGACCTAATTCTCTCTGGCTCCGCTGGCCCGCATGCCCCCCCTTTTGGTATCCTCGTCATTGTGGTGGGATTACTCTTCTTCTGGGTCGCAGCCCTGATGCATCTGGGAGTCTCCCTATTCCAAGAAGCCCTCACGGCATCTCGCTTACGTCTTTATGGAGCAATCGCACTACTCACCTGCTTCTTCGCCATCTCCTGGACAACACCGTTGGGTACCTCGCAGACACTCCTTTGGGGAGGCAATGTGATTTTCATTAGCTTTGTTGTCGGCTGGCTCCTGGGTGATTTCTTCCGGCAGGATTAAAATGCTGGAGGCAGATACTGTGCATAAGCTGCCTCCAGAGAAACACTACACGAGAGTTGAGATGTAGTTGATCTGACCTTCGTGGTAGGTATTGTTCCAATACACCACATCCGCGAGCCCAGCCAGCGTATAGGTTGCGCCCCAAGGCATCGTCACTTCGATAGCAGCATCTTCAGCGGAGAGCCCTTCAAGCGCAGCAATAAGGCCTTCGGTATTGCTTATCAGGGAAGCGTACGCAGCATCGGCATCGGCAGCGAGCGCGTCCTGCGCTTTGCCAAATGCCTCCCAATCCATTTCAGGAACCGCCTTGTTCTGGATAATCCCAATACAGGCTCCCGTGATTAGAGCACACTCCGCCACCTGGTTTAATGCCGTGCGGCCTTTGCCTAGCGGTGCCCAGCTTGCCTTTTCGCCCAGCTCCTGGGTCGCCTTTTTCAGTGACTCCACCGACTGGTGAAGCATTGAATTCGTCTTACTCATAAAAAAACCTCCATCAACAATTCTACCCAAAATCATACAAATTTTCGTTTGCCTCTTGCGGAGTTTTTTTTTCTGCGATAGAATTCCCCTCGCGACCTTGGGGGATTAGCTCATCTGGGAGAGCGCTTCAATGGCATTGAAGAGGTAAGCGGTTCGATCCCGCTATCCTCCACTCCAAATCAAACGCGGCGAGGGAACCATTCCTCGCCGTTTTTGTTTTTTTGGCTATGCAGCACCAAACCGCTCTTGTCTGGTTTCGACGCACTCTGCGCCTCGACGATAATAACTCCTTACTCACCGCTCTCGCTGACTCCGCGAGTGTCATTCCGGTCTTCGTGCTGGATCCCATGATTCTGTCGCACCCCGACACCGGAGCGCGACGTGTTGCCTTTCTCTATAATGGCTTGCGGGCACTTGATGCGGCGCTTCGCGAGCGTGGGAGCTATCTGGTGCTTCGGCACGGCAACCCAACGGAGGAGCTGGGGCGGCTGGCAGAAGAATCGGGGGCAACGGCGCTCTACTACAGCCAAGAGTATGAGCCCGCCGGACGAGCACGCGATGCACGGGTATGCACCGCCCTACGACTGGAGAGCAACGCGTGTTTGGATCACTTACTGAGCGAGCCAGAGAGTGTAAAAACAAAAACGGGAACTCCCTACACCGTCTTCACCCCCTACTTTCGTGTCTGGCAAGAGCAGGCGTTTGCGGTGCCTCGTTCTACTCCAGAGCGCATTCCCACGCCGCCGGGAATCGCCACAGAGCCACTTCCAACCGGCAGTACGGCGTTTCCTTCCGGAGAGCTTGCGGCGCTGGCACAGCTCACCGCGTTTAGGCACACCGCGCTTTCACACTACGACACGGGCCGGGAGTTCCCTGCGGAGCCAGGCACGTCGCAGCTCTCAGCGTACCTGAAGTTTGGGATGCTCTCCCCACGCCGTGCGCTGGAAGCCACCCGCCAGCAACCTAAAAGCGCTGGGCGCGATGCCTGGATTCGGCAGCTTGCGTGGCGGGATTTCTACTACCAGATCCTCTGGCACTTTCCCCATGTCACCACAGGCTGCTTCCGGCCACCATTTGACACTATTGCTTGGCACAACGACGAAGCGCTTTTTGCGGCGTGGCAGCGCGGCGAGACGGGCTACCCCATCGTGGACGCCGGGATGCGCCAGCTCACTCAGACTGGCTGGATGCACAACCGCGTACGAATGATTGTTGCGTCATTTCTGACCAAGGATCTCCTCTGCGACTGGCGGCTCGGGGAGAGTTATTTTATGCAGCAGTTGCTTGATGGGGATCAGGCGGCCAACAACGGCGGCTGGCAGTGGGCAGCAGGCACGGGCACCGATGCACAGCCCTATTTTCGCATCTTCAACCCGGTCAGCCAGGGAGAAAAATTCGATCCCGAAGGGGTCTACGTAAAACGCTGGTGCCCGGAATTGAAGCCTATCCCCCCAAAATGGGTTCATAAACCCTGGGAGCTTTCCGTAAACGAGCAAGCGGCGGTACACTGTGTTCTGGGGCGGGACTACCCCACGCGTATTGTCGAGCACAGCGAGCAGCGCACCAGGGCTCTGGCTCTCTATAAATCTCTCAATTGCGGGTGAAGGAAAACGAAAAATGAGACGACAACTTCTGGCACTGGCCGCCGCTCTAACACTGACGGGTGCAGCGCGGGCGCAGATGAACATGCCCGATGTCCAGATCATGGTCGCACCGGGCCTGGGCAACTGGACGGTGGCAGTGGTCTATCCGCGCCAAGTGCCGCACGCGGAAACAGAAGCACGTCTGAAGCGCCTGAGCACCATTACGAGCTGGAAGTTTGAGAAGCTAGAGTTTGAGGACAAGCGCCTCGACCGCAATGCCATGGACTCGCGTGATCCGGACGTCAAGAAAGCAGTCAAGAACGTCGGCCCCGCTCCCGTGATGAGCAGTGTCAGCTTCCAGACATCGGCGAATTTAGTAGATCCCGCGCAAGGCACTCTCGCACTGGAGCCGTTCCTACGAGCCTTTCGGGACCAGAACCGAGTAAATGTGACCTATCTTATCTCTGGCCCATTTACCTACCGAGGCCCACGGCAGTTTACCGATAATCGAGTGGAGATCTCGCTGTCGGCCCAAGAAGGAGCCTTTACCTACCAGACCCTCCTCAAAGACCATAAGTTCGAGCAGCTCAACCTTCCGACAAAAGAGGTTGCCAAGCAGGAAAGTTACCGAGCGGCGGAGAATACTAGCGCACCCGGTCGCAGGCTATTGCTGGGAACGGGCCTAGTAGCGTTGCTGGCACTGGGAATCGCAGGTATCGCCTACGCGGTTGCCCAGCGCTTCCTTCACCGATAGACACCAAAACACTGATATTACTTAGACGAGGACATCTCTAAAAACGATGTATGATATTCGCGACCTCATCAGACAGGCCTACGACTTAAAAGCGTCGGACCTATTCATCAAGGCCGACTCTCCCCCAATGCTTCGCCTGCATGGGCGTATCGTGCCCGTAGAAGGCACCGAGAAGCTCTCGGGTGACGAAACACGGCGCATGGCCTACTCGATCATGAGCCACGAGCAGATCGGGCGCTTCGAGCACCGACACGAGCTGGATATCGGCTGGGAGCTCGACGGTCTGACCCGTGTGCGCACCAATATCTACCAGCAGCGAGGCACCATTGGAGTTGTCAGCCGACTGGTTCCTCTCAAGCTCTACACTCTAGAGCAGCTTGGAATGCCTCCCGCGGTCGGGGAGCTTACGAAGGCACGCCAGGGACTGATGCTCATCACCGGGCCGACGGGCTCAGGCAAGTCCACGACACTCGCGGGCATGATCAACAAGATCAATGAGGAACAGTCTAAGAATATTGTCACGATTGAGGACCCGATTGAGTTTGTGCACCCGGACAAGAAGTGCATCATCTCGCAGCGCGAGGTGGGCATTGACACGGACTCCTTCTCCGATGCTCTGAAGTACGTGCTCCGTCAGAACCCTGATATTATTCTAATCGGTGAGATGCGAGATGTCGAGTCTGTCTCCGTGGCGCTACAAGCGGCGGAAACGGGCCACCTTGTGTTTGGAACCCTGCACACTTCCAGTGCCGCTGAGACCCTAGAGCGTATCGTCAACCTCTTCCCCCCAGAAGACAAGATGCTGCTCTGTATGCGTATGAGCCAGTCAGTGCGCGGCTTTATTGCCCAGAAGCTCCTGCCCCGTGTGGATACTGTCGGGCGTGTTGCTGCTGTCGAGATCATGATCGCCACCCCGACAGTCGCGAAGCTGATCGAAGAGGGCAAGACAGGAAATATCTACACCGCCATTCAAGAGGGCGGGTTCTGGGGCATGCAGACCATGAACCAGTGCCTGACCCGCTACTACAAGGCTGGGATTATCTCCGAGGACGATGCAATGGCAGCTGCGGGCAACCTCACCGAGCTGCGCCAGATGATCCGCCGACCAGGGACATAAGCGCGTCCTACACTACGCCTCTGTGCTTTTGTGCCCCCTTCTTCCCCACAGGAAGCAGGGGGCTTTGTTATTTTCACTTGCTCGTGGCTTTCCGTAATGACCTGCTCGCGCGGAGTCTTCTACACAGCCGCTTACCACGCGGCGTGAGACAAAAGGCAAGGTGAAGTGAGAAATGGCAACAATCAGCGTGGTGAAAGAGGCTCGCTATGTTTTAACAAATATTGCGGGCAACAACAATAAGTTCTGGAACATCAAGCTCTTCTCTGACAGCTCCTGTGAGACACACTGGGGCCGGGTCGGGGAGGATGGGCAGCGCAAAACGTCCTCCAACCTCAGTGAGTGGCAATTCGATTCCAAGTGCCGTGAGAAAGAGGGTAAGGGCTATCGCCCTCAGAAAACTCTCGCTAATACCGCGCGCAACAACCATCTTCAAGGCGAGCCCCTCGCCAAAGTCGCCCGTGAGCAGATCACAGCCAGCTCGCCAGAGACACAGGCGCTCGTCGAGTATCTAGCACACGTCAATGTACATCGCATTCTCGAAGCCACCACGATGAGCTATGACGAGAGCCGGGGGACGTTCTCTACACCACTTGGCGTCGTCACACAGGAGGCGCTCACCGAGGCGCGAGGGCTCTTAGCGAGCCTGAGTCAGTTTGTGGCAGCCCGCGATTGGAGCCATGCCTGCTTTATCCCAACCCTCAACGACTATCTGATGCTCATTCCACAGAACATCGGCCGGACGAAGCCAGAGCCACAGCTTCTTTTTCCGGACTTAGAGGCAGTCCAAAAGCAAAACGGCGTTCTGGATGCCCTAGGAGCAAGCCTGGAGCTGGTTCTCCAGGCCGACGAAGACAAGGGAAACGAAGTGATCCCTCCTCCCAAGCTCTTTGAGGCACGCCTGGAGCTCGTCACCGATCCCGTAGAGATTGCGCGGATTCGGCACAAGTACCGTAGCTCGCAGAAAGTCACACATGCCTGCGCTCACCTGGATGTCAAACGCGTCTTCCGGGTGGAGATCGGCTCCATGACGGCAAGCTTTGAGACGCAGGGCAAGAAAATCGGCAATATTCAGGAGCTGTGGCACGGAACCCAGGCCAGTAACTTACTCTCGATTCTACGGAGTGGTTTTGTGATCGCCCCCTCAGGCGCAGCGCACTGTACAGGTCGTATGTTTGGCAACGGCGCGTACTTCTCTGACCAGAGCACGAAGTCATTGAACTATGCGTACGGCTACTGGAAGGGCCGCAGCGACGACCACTGTTTTATGTTTCTTTGCGATGTTGCCCTAGGCAAGAGCTTCACCCCCAAGAGCTGGAACCACACACTCGACCCACGCAAAGACGGCTACGACTCCACGTTCGCGGAAGCCGACAAGAGTGGGGTCAGCAATAACGAGATGATTGTCTACGATACCGCGCAGATCTGCCCGCGCTTTCTCGTGGAGTTTGGCAGCCAGACCCCTACAGCTCTAAATCAGTGAGATCGTCGGGCGTGGGCGGGTTTGCAACCACTCGCTCCGCCTCGGCTTTGGCGGCGGCTTCACTCTCTTTATGAACCTCACGAATCTCCTCGGCACTCATCTGACGGCCTTTTTGATAGTAAAAGAGCGCTGCTTTCCCTACCGTGATTGTCCCCGAGTAGGCAATCGCGGTCTTTGCCGCCACTCCAATTCCTGCGGGGATCATTCCGGCAAGCTCACGTGCCAGTAAGCGCCAGCCCATCGCACCGGCCACTGTTCCCAGAATCTCCTTGACCTGCTGGGTATAGCCCGGCGGGTGACCATGAGCGGCTGCGAGTCGCATCACCAGCATTGCCTGGTTCTTGGTGAGTACAAACACATCTACAGCGGACGACGCGGGTAAAAACGGCAGGCTCACCGGCAAGATCCACGGCAGAGCGGAGAGAAAAGCAAAACGCGCATTGTTGGAGCTCGCGTTGAGAATCAGGCGCTGTGCTACTACAGGCCGCATCCCGGGCAGATAACGCCCAAATGCCACCAGTTGTGTAGGACGGGATTGAGCGATCCAGCTGATCACTTCCTCGAAGTTTCCCACATACGGAGCGCACTTCACGCCCCGTGCACCAATAGGCTCGTCGGGACCAAGCACATAGAAAGTTGCTGCGGAGACCTCGGAGATGCCTTCCTCGGGAGGGCTGTCCAGCAAGTAGAAGCGCTCCTTACCATCTTCCCTCTCGACTCGAGTGGCCGTGAGGGGAAGAAGACGATCCAGAAACCACTGACGATCCTCTTCCGCCCCTACAATGCCCAGCCGAAAGTCACGGGTCATCTCCTCGCGAATCACGCGCGGAGAGACCTCACTCATCATCCTCCAAAAACTCCAGGCCTGATTTGCAACACTCTCTATTTGGACAACACTCACAGCGTGACGCTCCTACCCGCCTCCAGTGCGGCCCACGGTCGTGTAGTCCGGTGCGGAGACAATCTCAATTAGCTCCTTGACACTTTCTAGGTCTTCCGGGTTACCATCGTAGAGCCACTCGTTGAGCGCTTCCGCGTCCACGCCCTCACGATCGCGCTCCCAGAGCTTGCGCGCGATCCCACGCTCCGTTTTCTCGATCAGGTCATCCGCACTCAAGATATCAGGTTGGAGAGAGGTCTTCCGATCCCAGAGCTGCTTGCTATCTGTCTCATCCCCACGATCAAAGTAGAAGCACCACGTATAGAACAGATGGTAGACCGCTGAGTTCACCGAATCCCAAGAAATTGTCGGGAAGTGCTCCTCCACAAACGCATGAAGCTGATCTTTTGCTTCCTTCAGAGAGACTCCTCCACTCGCTTCGGCCTTGGCAAAAATATCGTAGAGTGCCACAATAATCTGATGTCGCTCCTCGCACGTCACATAGCGGAAGTTGTTTTCCCGCAGCCAGGAACGAAGCTTATCCCCTGCCGTCGGAGGCGTGTAGATGGCTCCCTCCTCCAGCTCAAGTGTCCCCTGAGGGGCAACGGTCACATCGCCCACCTGTGGTTTATGAACATCCACAATATCCAGATTTGCTCGGAGAAACTCAAGAAATGAGCCATAGCCCAGCCGCGTCTCATCAAAGAGTGGATCGAGCCGCCTCATCTGAATCTTGAGTGCCGAGCCAGGAACGGGACGATTTCCCATTACGGTCAAGGCCCGCGTCAGAAGCCCCACAGGATCCGCCGTCGGTGCTTCCCGAAGATCATCGTAGAAAACGAAGCGATCGCAGGCCTTAATGAGATAGCTTGCCGTGTTCGAGCGCACTCCGAGCCCAAGGACATGGAGCCCAAGCTCACGCAGCTTCATGACCAGAGGCGTAAAGTCCGAGTCTCCGGAGATAATCGCGACATGCGTGATTTCCGGTTGCCGGAGGACAAACTCAACTACGTCCACCGCCATCCGAATATCTGCTCCATTTTTACCCTTTTGCGTCAGTGGAAAGGTCTGCACCGGCTCAATGGCATTGTCAAGCAAGTCAGATCGGTATTCTTTAAAGACACTCCAGTCTGCATAAGCACGTTTTAAAAGAACACGCCCTTGCGTCATGCGAACAATCTCATCTAAAATCAGCTTGAAATCTACACGATCATTCTCAAAAAAATCATCTACGGAACGTTTTACATTTTCAAAATCTATAAATACTGCAACACGGTGTTTTTTATCACCTTCAGAAATAAACGGCCTATTCAATTTTAAAATCCTCTATTTTTTCCTAAAAAAACGCTTCAGAGATAGTTCTCCTCGGCCAAAAATCCCCTGTGGACGTACAAGCATCATAATTACCAGTGCCAGTGCATACACTACCAGACGGTACTGGTTCGCCTGTTGCCCTAATGAGTAGCGCAAAACCTCGGGAAGAGCCGTCAGCACAACGGCTGCGAGTGCCGCTCCCGTGATCGAGCCCAGCCCCCCCAAAACCACCATTGTCACGAAGTCAAAAGACCGAACAAAATTAAACGACGTGATCAAGATAGTGCGCTCGTAGTGCGCAAACAGCGCTCCCGCAACCCCAGCAAAAAAAGCTCCCAGGACAAATGCCTTCACTTTGACTGTGGTGGTGTTGATTCCCATTGCCTGCGCCGCAATCTCATCTTCGCGCACCGACAGATAGGAGAGCCCATGTACGGAGAAGCGCAGGTTACGCGACACTAGGATCACGACAAGCACTGTGCCGTAGACCCAGAAGAAGTTCGTCAGTGCCGGAACCTGCACCCCGGAATTCAAATCGCCCGAGAAACCGCGCGGCCCACCGACAACATCTAAGTTCTCGACCACAACCCTGATAATCTCCCCGAATCCCAGGGTCACAATCGCTAGATAATCCCCCCGCAGTCGCAGGCTTGGCAAACCAACCAGATACCCAATTCCCGCCGCCGCCAGCCCTCCCACAAGCATCGAGACCAGCATTACCGGGCCGCCTGAGAGTAGCGAGTAGAGCGGCGAGGAAAAATCCCCGTTCTTGGGAATAAACGAAAAGAGCTTGTCGTGACCGTAGACCGTCAGCGCCGCCGCCACGTAGGCTCCTACGGCTTGAAAGCCCGCGTGCCCAATCGAGAACTGCCCCGTGAACCCATTGATCAGATTCAGTGAGACCGCCATGATGATCGCGATACCACAGAGCATCACCACTCGGTAGACCACGTCCTGCAGGTACAGCGGGAAGAGCAGCGAGCCCGCCATCAGTACTGCAAGAGCCACCGTAGCCCCGCCCAGTCGCTTTAATATCATCTTCTGCATGGGGCTATACTTTCTCCGGTGCGTTCTTACCCAGAAGCCCCGCGGGTCGAACCAGGAGCACGATGATCAAGATCACAAAGGCCAGTGCATCCACCCAGCGCGACGGGTCAAAGTCGTAGGTGCCTAGCTTGATATGCGGCGCACTCTTCACAAAAGACTCCGAGAGCCCCATTAAGAGCCCGCCCAGCATCGCGCCCGGAATCGAGCCGATGCCCCCCACCACAGCGGCCACAAAGGCTTTAATACCAATCTGCACGCCCATCAGCGGCAGAATACTCTTAAAAGTCAGTGCGCCAAAGAGCACGCCACCGGCTGCTGCGAGCGCCGCGCCCAGACCAAATGTAAAGGAGATCACGGCATCCGTGTTGATTCCCATGAGCGCCGCCGCGTCAAAGTCATGACTAACGGCGCGCATGGCCTTGCCCATCTTGGTGCGCTGGACGATATACCAGAGAATTGCCATGAGCACGAACGCGGTGATTACTAAGACAAGCTGGTTCTGCGAGATCGTCAGATTCCCCAGGTGCAGAGTGGCCTCGGGGCCGCTCGGGAGAATCTCGGGGTAGAACTTCGGGTCCACACCAAAGACAAACGGGAGCTGCGCCATTCCCTCCAGAAAGAGCGAAACCCCAATGGCCGTGATCAGCGCCGTTAGGCGCGGCGCACGGCGCAGTGGTCGGTAGGCCAGGCGCTCGATGATCAGGCCGAGGGTCACACAGGCCGCCATCGAGATCAAAAGAACGGGCAGGAGCTGAAGCAGCCCTGCCCAGACCGTTACCTGCTGCTTGACTTTAAGCCAGCGCGAGGCAAAGTAGCCGACGTAGGCCCCGACCATGAAGATATCGCTGTGGGCGAAGTTGATCAGGCGGAGCACTCCGTAGACCATGGTGTAGCCCAGAGCGATCAGCACGTAGATGCTGCCGATCTGGACACCATTGATTATATTTTGTAAGAACTGGTCCACGTGCCTACTTTATCTACTTCGGGTCAACGGTCTTGACGTATTTAAACTCGGCACCACTAATCTGCAGAACCACCGCGCTTTTATTAGCGTTACGATTCTCGTCAATGGTAATCTTGCCCGTCACCGCGACGTAGTCTTTGGTCTGAGCCAGCGCGTCACGAACTTTCTTACGCTCGATGGAGCCCGCGCGCTTGATCGCGTCGGCGAGGATCATCATGGCGTCGTAGCCCTGGGCCACGAGGCTTGCGGGCGCTTTGCCGGTCTTAGCCGTGAAGGCCTTGACGAAGTCCTGCACTTTTTGATCTTTGGAGTCCTTGGAGTAGTGAGTCGAGAAGTACGCGCCTTCCAGAGCCTTCCCCGGGCCGCCCGCGCCCTCGACCAGCTTCTCGGAGTCCCAGCCATCGCCACCCATCAAGGGAACCGTGATGCTGAGCTCTTTGGCTTGCCGTGCAATCGTCCCGACCTCGTTGTAGTAACCCGGAATAAAGATTCCATCCGCGGCTGCCGTCTTGATCTGTCCAAGCTGGCTGCGGAAGTCAGAGTCCTTTGCATTGTACGACGCATCGGCGACAATCTCGCCGCCCATCTTGGTGAACTCTTCCTTGAACACATCCGCTAGGCCCACAGAGTAGTCCTGGGATGGATCACGCAGTATCGCCACTTTCTTGAGCTTAAGCTCCTCGGTAGCAAACTTGGCCATGACATAGCCCTGGAACGGATCAATGAAACAAACACGGAAAATATGGTCGCCAACTTTGGTGACATCCGGGTTGGTGGAGCTGGGAGAGATCATCGGAATGCCCGCTCGCTGAAACTCCGGAGCGGCAGTCTTGGAGCGGCTAGAAGCGACTTCCCCAATCACGGCGACAATCTTGGCATCACCGGCGTACTTAACCGCAATTGTTTTGGCTTCGTCCGCCTTGCTCTGGTCGTCCTGAGTCTCGACTTTAACCAGCATCTTCTTCCCGCCGACCTCAATGCCGCCCGCCGCATTGATCTCGTCAACAGCGAAGGTCAGACCAGCGTTAGACTCAACACCAAAAGTAGATGTCTCCCCGGTCAACGAAGCGTACTGCCCCACGTTGATCGTATCGCCCGTCGTGTCCTGCACTGCTGCGGTTGATGTTGTCGTAGAACCATTGCCAGAGGCATCCGTGGACTTACCCGCGTTGGGATCTTTACAGCCCGTCATGCTCAGGGAGAGAACCAAACCAGGAATCAGCGCCTTCAGGAGCGCCGCTCGGGAAAATTTCTGCATCTTAACACTATCCTTCCTTAAATGCAGCCGCTTCAAGAGCCGCCGCCTCATCGTCAAAAATCGAAAATACAGGCAGTAAGCCCGTAATCGTAAACGTCCGCCGCACCGCGCTCTCCTGACTCATGACCAGATGGAGGCTTACCCCCGCAGGCTCTGCCTGCTTCCGGACGGCCACCAGCACGCCCAGCCCGGTCGAGTCAACATAGGAGACACGCTTCAAGCTAATCACTAAAATTCTGGGCGATCCGCCCAGCTGATTCTCCAGCTCGGTTTTCAGTCGGGGAGCATGGTAGGCATCCAGCTCACCGGTGAGCGCCACAAGCGGAACCCCCTCCTGAATTGTCGTTTGAATCGTCAACTCCGCCATGGTTTCCCCCTCAGTGTACTTAACATAAGCCCAACCAGTATACACCCTGCGGTCAATGAAAGAAACAGCCCGACCCGCCAAAACAGAGGATCGTAGCGAAATAGTACCCATTTTGTGCCAGTGGGAACCTGCACTTTCATAAAAATCGGCGGAGCTGTCTGTATCTCCAGCGCCTTCCCATCTGCCCAGGCACGCCACCCTGCGGCATGCACTTCACGTAAGACGACCTCAGTATTTATTGGTGCGATCTCAAAGTGACCAGGAACTTCACTCTCAATAGCCCCTCCAGAGACCAGCGGAGCGGGACGTGCTAAGATGCGCCTGCCATCGCTTCCCTCCACTAGCCCCACGCCGAGTGCCTCAAGTTGCTGAACTTGCTCTACGGAGAGCGCTATCGGATTTGTCGGCAGCGTCCCGAGAGCCTTTAGCGTTTCGCTCACATCGCGTCGCGCCACGGGTTCGTAGCCGCCCGCCTGCCGCCAGCGCTGCAAGAGCGGCAAGTTAGGTGCGGTGCGCAGTGCCAACGACGAGGAAGGCAGCCCTTGATAGTCTTTATAGGGTGCCAAAAGCTTCCACTGCGCGTAGGGCTGAGACGCAAACACACGCCCAACAGGAGCTCCTGCGGAGGCTGAGACAACGCGCAGTGCCTCGGGGGGACAGGTTGGATTCAGCGTGCGCGAAAAAAAGATCAGCTCCCCCATCGCAATCAGCACCAGAGCCCACTTCCCCACGTCGCGCAGCCGTAGCGGCTCTAGTCCGTACGCCGCCAGAACAGAAAGAGCAAACGTCCCTAGATAGAGCCAGCGCGCCGGATCATGGAACTGCTTCACGCCAGGAAGCACATAAAAGGCCAGAACGTACAGCCCGCCGTAGCGGCCCAGTGCCAGCCAGAAACCAATAACGGCAACCCAGAGCCAAAATTTAATCACTGCCCTCCGCTCAGGCAGTTTGTTGCCTTGAACAAAAAATATAAGTACTAGGGGAACCAAACCGATGTAGCAGCACGGTTCCCAGAAGTTGGCCTTTCCGTGCCAGCCGCCCGGAAGCGCGGGATTACCCAGGGAGTTAGGAGCAACCAGTAAGATCAGCTCACGCCAGGGGAGATAGAAACGATTCGCGGCGCCGAGGCTCAGCTGCGGCCGGGTGGAGGCAAGGGCGTGCTCGACAACCGGAAGAAGCTGCGCCAGCGCGAGAGCCAGTCCAAGAAGTGCTGCGAGCGCCAGTGCCCCCAGAGGCCGCACGCGCTCAGAGCGCGGGAGTGTCACAAGGCGAAAGAGGATCCACGCTAGCACTAGATAGAGCTGCATCAGCGTGACCTGTGCATGAGCCGCCAGCAGCGCCAGTCCTACACAGAGCCCAAGCAGAGCGACGCGGCCTGGCACAGGGCGCACGATCACTCTCTCGGAGGCCCAGAGCAGCCAGGGAAGCCAGCTCATGGCCTGGAGCATATTGGGAAACTGCGCCTTGGAGACAAACGCGCCGCCAAATGCGAACGCCACCGCGCCCAGAGTCGCGGCGACGGCCGCGAGCTTCTGCTGGCGCATGAAAAACAGCATCCCGAGCCCAGCCCAAAGGACATGTACAAATGTTGAAATGGCATTGGCACGCGCGGCTTCAAAGAGAAGCAGAAGAAGCGACGACGGATAGAGCGGCCAGGTCTGTGGGTTACCGACAAAGGGCTGACCACAGTTTATGTAGGGGTTCCAGAGCGGGATGCGCCCCGCCAGGAGCTCGCTCCGCAGGAAGTCGAGCTGGGGTAGAAAATACAGGGACAGATCCCCGTAGAAAAAAACCCGTCCACGGAAAATGACCTCGGTGAAGAGAAGCAGAGTACCTAATGCCAGTGCCCCCCCACCCTGTAGGGCAAGGGGGAATGGTCGCGGCGCGGGGGTCATTTACCAGGGCGACCGAACAAGGAGCCAAAGCCACCACCGCCGCCACCGATATTAACTTTGGCATCCAACTGACGCTGGACTTTCTCAGCAAGATCGGTGTAGTGCAGGCGGGTGTACTCATCTAGCGTGGGGATTGCCTGAGCCAGCTTGAGTTTCTCACGGAGCATCTTCAGGTGCGCCGCCGCCAGCATCCGGCTGTCATCGGTGCTACTGCTGCTCGCGAGGGTGATCAGCGACTCAACATGCTGGCGCTGGATCTGCCGCCGCTGGAAGCCAACATTCTGCTTGGTGACCAGCTCACCCCAGACTGCATCCCCTACGGTCTTGAAGAGCGTGGGAAGTGTCAGCGCCTTGCTCAGATCCGCCGTCTTGTACTCGTTGCTAGAGACACGCATGATGGTAGAAGTGGAGAGAAGGCGACGAACTGCACCTTTTTGGAGGTTCGCAATCGCCTCACCAATAAAGAACTCCGAGGGTCGCGACTCAATAGGTGCAAGATCCACGGTGAGCTTTTCCAGATAGCTCTGTGGCAGCTTCAGTGCACCCGGTGCCAGAATATACTTAGCAATCATATCCAGAGCACGTTTCTGCAGCAGCGCATCCACCGGCTTGAGGTTAGGCTTCTCCCCGACATCCCCCTTGAAGCTACGCCGAACCTGCTGCGCTCCAATATAGCGGCTCGCCTGACCAGAGCCAGCTCCCATCATGCTCACAATCATCTGGACATGGCGGGAGAACTCCACATAGCTCTCACCGGGCTTGACACGTTTGTCGAGCTTGCCCAGCATCGCCTGCGCGGTCTGCATCACTCGCTCCCAGTAGTCGAGCGGGTTGGCAGAGCTATCGAAGCGGGTGATGGTCGGATCGAAGGCATCGGCTTCACCATCGGTGTTGAAGAGCAGGCCAGGACTCCCACTCCGGCGCGCGATCTGCTTAAGAAGCGGTAGCTCATCGTCGGGCTTCTTGGCGGTAGGAACCGGCGTGTAGCCGTACTCCAGCGCCCAGTAGTCGTAGACCCCGGGGCTGAGCGAGAAGAACGGAACCCCAGGTGCCTTGAGTGCGGCGATATTCATAGGGTTGTAGTCCATCAGCGAGGCGGCGATAGGCTTACCGGGCAAGAGAACCTTAGGATCACCGAGCTGGGCAAGGGTGTACTGTGTTGAGGCGACAAAGTTATGGCGTAGCCCGAGAATGTGCCCAAATTCATGCGAAACCACATCCTGGAGGAACTGGGCGACGTAGTCTTTCTGGCTGATCTTGCCCTCCGCCAGCAGGTTCACCGCTGTCAGCCCAAACCAGGCGTTAGCACGAGCAAGATGTCCGTACTCACAGCGAAGCTTGCTATTGTTTTTCGCTGTATGCGTCTCGTAGTCCGCCACGGCAGAGAAGGCTTGCTCCGGCGAGACCATGTCTTTAAATTCCACCTTGGTGAGCTGTGTCATGCCCGCATCCACCGTAATACTCGCATTGAGAATCTGCCCCGTCAGTGGATTGGGGCGAAAGAGCGCCACGGCGTAGGTATCGCTAGGGTTAGGTGAGATCACCCAGCGGATCACGTTAAAGCGCATGTCCGCCGTGTCCGTAGGAACCAGCCCTTTTTTCACTTCATCATCGGTGGGCTTATCGGGCATCTGCTGCACTTGAATAGCGTTTTTGTAGCCCGCTTTCTCCAGCACCGGGTTCCAGGAGAGAATCGCATTGGCCATTGGCTTGCGAAACTCCTCGGGGATCGCGTCATCGAGCCAGAAGACAATCGGCTTGATGGGCTCGGAGACGGCGGCCTCCGGGTTCTTCTTACGCAGGTCCCAGCGGAGAATAAAGCGCTTGGTCAGATCGAGCTTGTCGTCGCGCTCCAGTGACTGGTAGTCCGTGGTGAAGTAGCCAATCCGAGGATCGTTGAGACGCGGAAGGTAGCCGTTGTCCACGGGCAGAGCCGAGAGATTAAAGGTCACCTGAACCGGTGCGCTGCGCGGATCACCCAGAGTAGCGGAGGCGCTCAGCAGGGGCGAGAGGCCACGCACAAAGTGGTACTGGCTAGTGACGACTAAGTTCTCCGGGAAGTTCTTCACGGACAGAACATAGGTCTTCTCACGATCCAGTCCCATCCCCCCACCGATGGGCGGTGCAGTCAATCCTGGAATGGAGGGCATCCCGGAGAACGCGAACCCAATTCCGAGGAAATCGCTCTTGAAGAACTCGGACAGGTCAATCAGTAGGCTCTTGCGATCGGTCTGCTTGGCCTCAATCCGAAAGGTCTGCAAAAACGAGAGGGGCGGCATGGAGCGCTTGAGTGCCTTCTCCGTCGGGGAGCCCGGTGCGGCCTGGTAGTTCGTATTGGGAACGGCAAGATAGAGCTTATCGTCCGGGCTCTTCGTGAGCTGGAAGACAAAGTCCGCAATTGGGTCGCCCGCAATCGCATGATCCGCATCGCCGGTGCTAAATGTCGCCTGGAGCATTAAGAGCTTATCGAGCTGATCCTCACGGACTTCGGCGTAGATCGTGTCCTTGCCGTTTTCCTCACGCTTGCGCCAGAGGGTCAAGACGCCGGGGAGCTTCTCGTAGTCCTTGACCACTTCATCAATGGTCTTGGGCTTGGTCGGCTCCACTTTTGGGGGGGTCGCCTTGATACTGCTCTGTTCTGGCTTGAGGCTGGCCTGGGCCTTCTTGACCATATCCTCGGGCAGGGGGCCGCCGCTCTCACGGTTGGCCTTAAAACTCGCGCTGACCACATCGCCATCCCCAAACGGAATGTTTGTGACCACGATATCGGATGCAACATCGTCGCCGCTAGCGGGTTCGATCCAGATCAGGCCCTTAGTGGAGATAGGGTTCTTGCCGCTGTTCTCGGTGTACGTCACTCCGATCCGCGCACACAAAGTCCCGTTTTTCTCCTCTAGCGCCTGGAACTCGTACTCACCCTTGCCATCAACTAATCCAAGATTAGCATCCGCTTTGTACTCGCGCACCCACTTCTCACCCGGAGAGACCGCTTTATCGGAGAAGCCAATGGACGTGGCAACATAGAGCCGCTGGTCGCTGTGGTCTTCATCTTTTTCGGTCTTGCTGCTCTTGTAGCTCACGAGGGTACCGTCGGGCTTGATCGTGAACGTGTCTACGTCTTTGCCCAGCTCCGGATCGTCGGGGAGCTTCATTCCATTGAGGAACTGCTGAATGGATTCCGTACGGCTCTCGTAGGTGATCTCCCCGCTAGCAGCCACGGCGGTGTAGTTGATCCGGTCCAGCTCTTTAAACTCCAGAGTGACTTTCTGCCCACCAGGCCCTTCCACGGTAAATACCGCCACCGCATTGATTTTCTTGACAAGCCCCGCCTGGGCTTTATTGGCAAGCAAGAGTTTCTGAGCTGCAGCAGGCGGCTGTGTTGGTGCCACGGGTGGGGCTGTCGGGGGCACTCCCTGTGCCGTCGTCGGCGTGCTGGGGGCCAGAGTGAGCGCAAAAATTAGCGCGGAGAGGGGCAGAGTACGGTTCAATGACAAACTCCTGAAAATAGTAAGAGACGGGTCACTATACCCGATCTCCTCTCTATAAACGCCAAAGGCCCTCCGAATGTTACGGAGAGCCTCTGACTTTTTTATGCCCAAGAAGGGACTTGAACCCTTACCCCTTGCGGGACATGGCCCTCAACCATGCGCGTCTACCAATTCCGCCACCTGGGCAACTGAGGGAAAGCTTGCAAGCAAGCGAGAGAGATTCTATCGCGCGCCCTGAGTGCTGTCAAGGGTTGGCGTCGTCTGGTATCCTATTACTTGGAGAATTGAACATGCCTTTTGATAAATCGCTTTACCGCGCCTATGATATTCGAGGAATTTACCCATCGGTGATCAACGAAGAATTTGCCTATCTTTGTGCACAGGCATTTGTACGGGTGATGGGTGCCAAGCGCGTCGCTGTGGGTCGCGATGTGCGCACCAGCGGCGCCTCTATGCAGCAAGCCGCCATTCAGGGGCTGGTAGATCTCGGGGTTGAGGTGCTGGATCTGGGGGTAATTAGTACCGAGATGCTCTATTTCGCCTCGGGGATTTTAGACATAGACGGTGGTTTCGCGCTCACGGCGAGCCATAACCCCCGCGAGTGGAATGGCTTCAAGTTCGTCGGTAAAAAAGGCCAACCGCTCGTTCGTGAGGGCAAGCTGGGCGAGATCTACGCGGATATCGAGGCCAGTGTCCCCCAGAAAGTGGCGACACCCGGCACCGTCACTGCGACGCCGCTCCTTGAAAACTATGCCGAGTATCTCCAGCGCTACGTGCCTGCAAATCTGCCGCAGCTGAAGATTGTCGGAAATGTCAACTTCGGGGCGAATGGCAAGTTCGTTGATGCCACGATTGTCAGTCATCCTATTGAGATGGTTCGGCTGAACTGGAACGAGGACGGCAATTTCCCCAAGGGCACCCCCGACCCCCTTCTTCCATCGAATCGCAAAGAAGTCAGCGAGCGCATTATCAGCGAGAAGGCGCATTTTGGCGTGGCCTGGGATGCCGATGCGGACCGTTGCTTCTTCTACGACGAGAAAGGCCGCTCCTTTTCGGGTTACTACATCAACGCGGTGCTTATCGAGCACTTCCTCAAGATTGAGCCGGGCGCTGCCGTGGTGATCGAACCGCGCCAGATCTGGGCCACGGAGGCCGCCGCGGAAGAGGGCAAAGGCACAGCGGTCACCAGCCGTACGGGCCATGGCTTCATCAAGGCGACAATGCGTCAGGTAAACGCGATCTTTGGTGGGGAGAACTCTGGGCACTTCTACTACCGAGACTTCTGGTACTGCGACAATGGCATTATCACGTTTTTAACGGTGCTGGGTATCTTCGCTGAGCATATTCGGCAGGGGCGAACGGTCTCTGAGCTTTTAGATACCTACAAGAAAAACTACCCGGCCAGCGAGGAGATGAACTTCATCACAGACGACGCCAAGGGGATTATCACCGCGCTCCAGGCACGCCATCCTGATGCGCAGCTCAGCCAAGTAGACGGGGTTTCCCTTGCTGAGAGCGACTGGCGCTGTAATCTTCGCATGAGCCAGAACGAGCCGGTCTTGCGGCTCAATGTGGAAGCGCGCACCCCCGCAGGACTGGAAGAGCACGAAGCCGATCTACTGGCCTTTGTGCTTGGCAACGGCGCGACCCTGCGCGACGACCACTAGCCCACGCGTCGGTTCTAGCCCACGCGTCGCTTGACGCTCCCCGAGGGTACTCGGGGTAGCGGCAGCGGTAGTGTTGCCGGAGGGGGGCACGCTTGGTGCATTGAGTGGCATGCCGCAGAAAACGCCCAACCCGAGGGCGGCGACCACTGCTAAAATAACATCGTAGGTATCTCGCATTGCAGGACTCTCTCCTGCATTTTCGGTGCCAGGAAACACATTCACTAGCCCATGCTCGATCACTATCCGCTTGTCCCTCAGATTCTCCAGGCAGCCGGTCGCCGCTGGGAGATTAGTAGCGTGACGGATCTAGACGCGCTGATGGAGGGTGTCCATACCGACGAGGACCTGGCGAACTTCCCCTTTGGCATGCAGCTCTGGGCATCGGCGGAGGCGCTGACGAGTCGGCTCGCGCTGGAACCGGCGCTCGTAAAAGACAAGCGCGTTCTTGAGATTGGAGCGGGTGTGGGCTTTGTCGGCCTAGTCGCTGCTCACTTGGGGGCCGCACAGGTCGTGCAGACCGACTACCACCCAGACTGCCTCGCGCTCTGCCGCAGCAACGCCGCGCTCAACGGCATCACCAACCTCACTGTCCGCAAGGGAGACTGGCGTGACTGGCCCGAGGAGCTAGTCGGCTTTGATATAGTGATCGGCGCAGACATTCTCTACGAGCGCTCTCTTCACTCCCAGCTCACTGCCCTTCTTCCAAAGCTAGGCGATAAAATTCTGCTCGCCGATCCCCTACGCCCCGCCGCCCTGGAGTTTATAGAGAAACGCGAGGCCGACGGCTGGACGATCTGGACCGAAGCCAAGCGCCTAAAGTGGGCGGGAGAATGGCGAGACACCATGCTTTTATGGATTCAGCCCTAAGTTTAATGCGGTACAATGTCAGGGTTCGCGGGGCTAGCAGCGAGGCGGGCCGATTTTTTGAGGTCTGCATGAAGAAAAAGATTCTAGTTTTGGGGTCGGGTCCGATCCGCATCGGTCAGGGTATCGAGTTTGACTACTGCACGGTTCACTGTGTCTGGGCGCTACGCGAGGCCGGCTACGAAGCCATTGTTCTCAACAACAACCCTGAGACCGTCTCCACGGATTTCGACACCTCCGATAAGCTTTATTTCGAGCCGTTGACCACCGAAGACGTTCTCAATGTGATTGACCGCGAGGCTCCCATTGAGGGCGTGATAGTCCAGTTTGGCGGGCAGACGGCCATTAACCTCGCACGGCCACTGGTTGAGGCGGGCGTGACGATACTCGGCTCGTCGGCAGACTCCATTGATCTGGCAGAGGACCGGGAGCAGTTTGAGAAGCTTCTGCGCGAGCTGGAGATTCCCAAGCCCGAGGGCCGCGCCGTGGTCAGCGCCGAAGCCGCACTGGAAGTGGCGCAAGAAATTGGATATCCGTGCTTAGTGCGCCCTAGCTACGTGCTCGGTGGCCGCGCGATGGAGATTGTCCAGAGCGACGAGGAGCTTACCCGCTACATGCTCTACGCCGTGGATGTCTCGCCCAAGGCCCCGATTCTGGTGGACCGTTATATTGTGGGAAAAGAGCTGGAGGTGGACTGCATCTCCGATGGCGAGCGCTGCCTCTTACCTGGGATCATGGAGCATATCGAGCGTGCAGGCGTCCACTCCGGCGACTCAATGGCCGTCTACCCGCCCCAGACTGTCTCCCAAAAAACAAAAGACCTCATCGCCGAGTATGCCATTAAGCTTGCCAAGGCGATGAACGTGGTTGGCCTGATGAATATTCAGTTTGTCTGCGAGGGTGAGATTCCCTACGTGATTGAGGTGAACCCGCGCTCCAGCCGCACGGTGCCGTATCTCTCAAAGATCACCGGCATCTCCATGGTCAAAGCCGCCACGCAGTGTATTCTAGGCAAGAGCCTCGAGAGCCAGGGCTATGAGAACGGGCTCTTTCCGGAGAAGGCGAATCCGGCGGTCAAGGCGCCTGTTTTCTCGTTCCAGAAGCTGGTCGGGGTGGACAACACCCTCGGCCCCGAGATGAAGTCCACAGGAGAGATTTTGGGCCAAGACTTAGACTATCCCCGTGCGCTTTTCAAAGCGCTCGTTGCCAGTGGCATCAACCTGCCGCTGAAGAAGGCCGTGCTTGCCACCCTAGCCGACACCGATAAAGCCGAAGCACTACCGCTCCTCAAAGACTTTGTGGCACAGGGCTTTCAGATCTACGCCACGGCAGGCACTGCGAAGTACCTTGCCGAGAACGGCGTCGCAGCGACGCCTGTCAATAAGATCAGCGAGGGCAAGCCTGATTTGATTGACCTGATCTACAGCGGCGAGATCGGCCTACTTATCAACACGATTAGCAAAGACCGACGGATCGAGCAAGAGGGCGCACTCATCCGCCGCGCCAGTGTCGAGCGCTCCGTGCCCTGCCTCACCAGCCTCGACACCGCCCGCGCCTTGCTCACCGCGCTAGAGGCCTACAATCGAGGCGAGGAGATGGGTGTACGCACCGTGGATGAGTACCTAAAAAACGAGTAAGCCATGCCGCTCTGACTCTACGAAACCGCAACCCAAAGCCTGGTCGAAGCAAAAATCGTTGAGATTTCTGCCGAATCCACAATAGCTTATATCAACCAGAGTTGGAGAAGTTCTCCCCTCACAGGATATGAGCACAGCCACTGGGACTGGGAGCGTAAGTTTCGCGGGCGGACTCCTGAGACCCGTGTCTTCGCGCTCGAATGCTACGGAGAAACTCAAGGGTTGATATTCGTCCTCACAGGCAAAACCAGTCGTCGGGGTAGCCAACCGCTGCTCTACGTGGATTATCTTGCCGCGGCACCCTGGAATATTAACTCCCCTCCTCACTTCAAAAGGTGTGGCACACTCTTGATTAAGCAGGCTATTCAGGAAAGTGCGTCGCAAGGTTGGGAGGGGCGATTCGCCCTGCACTCGCTACCGCAAGCGGAGGATTTCTATCGTAAATGCGGTATGATTGATTTGGGCACGGACTCCACCTATGAAGATCTGCGCTACTTCGAAATGGATGCGGTTCAGGCACAAACCTTTCTGAGCAAATACCCATGAGCGATAGTGCGTTGCTAGAAAAAATCAAAGCGGAGTTGGACGACTGGGAAGGTATCGAAGACCCTGCCCCCTACCCCTCGCGTCGTGATTTGGCGATTCTGCAAGTCCGCCGTGTAAACAATCTATACCAGAAGCATCTCGCGGAGTATGTTTTCTGGCACGATCAAATGACCCAACACGAATATGACACAGATGCCTCACGTTGGCGTCGTGGCTTTGTCCGTGCTGTCCATCCCTTTCTTTGCTCTAGCACAGAGTTGCTTATTGCAGACGCCGCTGTGAAACAAGCGCTTCCAAAGGACATAACTATAGACCCCTATGATCCTATTGCAAGCCTCCTGGAAACTGTGGCAATGCATCGTGCTGTCTACTCTACCAATACATTCTCTCCACTCACCAACGACGATAACGAAACTCTCCGAGCCGTGGGGCCGATTCTACGACGCGCTCTCCGTCCAGAGTCGACGGATGATTTTGAAGTGACAAAGGCAGATAGTGATGCCTTAGTGCAGGCACTCTGGATCGTGGATCGTGCCGTTGCGGCTGTTAAGGTAGCATAACCCCCTCTCCACTTGCCACAAGAGCCGCCAGTGTCCCCTGCACGTTGCGCTCACGGTCACGGTAGCGCATCAGGACGGCGAGGCTTTTATGACGGGAAAAGTCGAGTACTTCCTCAATCCCAATGCCGGCCGCCGTTGCTGCCTTACACGCCTCCGTAATTGCAGTGTGCCGCAGACCATGGGGCCGCGCAGAGACTCCCAGTGACTCGGCGTACTTGGCGACAATGCGGTGGACACTGCGCCCCGAGAGCCGCCCATCGCCTTTGTTACTTCGGTCTTGATTGGTAAAGAGTGCGCCCGGGGCACTGCCCCGCACAGCCAGCCAGTCCGTGAGTGCCTGCCGCGTCGGAAACGGCAGCTCGAGAGGGCTGCGCTCCAGCCGTCCTTTCCCTAAAACCCAGAGCCGCGTCGTTTCAAAATCAGCCACCTCAAGTGAGCAAACTTCTGCCCGACGCAGCCCTAAGTCATAGAGAAGCCGCAAGATCGCATGATCCCGTGGGCTCTGCTCGGCGAGCGCCAGCATCTTCTGCACATTTTCTCTACCAGGGCCACGGGTATCCCGATACGACTCGCTGGCGAGATTGGTCACTTCCAGCACCCACACTGTCTGCCCGAGGAGCCGTGCCAGCTTACTCAACGAGCGCAGTGCCGCCAGTCGCCGGTTGATCGTGGCTGGGGAGAGCTTTCGCTGCCGCAGATGCGTTCGGTAGGCCAGCGCCCGCCGGTTCGCCTCGCCCGCCGAGAGTGCCAGTAAGTCCGCAATGGCAAGTTCCGTCGGGCTTTCGCAAAACACGGCAAAGTCTTCTAAGTCACGTCGGTACGCAGCCATTGTGGTGGGACGATGGCTTTCGAGAAAGAGGGCTAATAAATCGCCCCCATGAACGAGGGCGACATCATGCACCACGAACCTCGCGGATGATGCTCGCAACGTGCTCGCAGACAGCTGCGACCTCAGCCTCGGTGGGGGCTTCGGCCATAACCCGAATTAATTTTTCGGTGCCTGAAGCGCGTACCAAGAGCCGACCACGGCCTTCAAGTGATCTTGCCGTGTCAGTAATTGCAGCGGAGATAGCCGAGTCGCTCTCCCAGCCGTCGCGCTCTTTCACAGCAACATTGACGAGCTTTTGCGGGAGTGTGGTCATGTTGTCGTACCAGACCGAAAGATCACGCCCGGAATCTTTGACGATTTTTAGGATTTGGAGCGCGGTGAGCAGGCCATCGCCCGCCGGAGAAAGCTCAGGAAAGAGAATGTGACCCGACTGTTCGCCTCCAAGCCGTGCGCGAGTCTGTACCAGAAGCTCCGCGACGTAGCGATCCCCGACATTGGCGCGCTCCAGCCGAACTTGCGCAGCCTGCAACGCAAGCTCCAGACCCATGTTGCTCATCACGGTTCCGACCACACTGTCAAGTTTCCACCAGAGCGCACCCGTCAAAAGAATTCTATCGCCGTCGAAGATGCGCCCATGGCGGTCCGCAAGAATCACCCTATCGGCGTCGCCATCAAAGGCCAAGCCCGCGTCGGCGTTCTCGGACTTTGTGCGTGCGGCCAGCGCTTCCGGGTGTGTCGAGCCGCAGTGTGCATTGATATTCACCCCGTCGGGTTCGCAGTGCGTTGCGATCACTTCGGCGCCAAGACGCTCCAGCAAGGGCTTTGCGAGATAGCTTGCCGCGCCGTTGGCACCGTCTATCACCAGCCGCAGTCCCGCGAGCGTTGTCTCGCCGAGCGTGCCGATCAAAAAGTCAGCGTAGGCCGCAATGGGATCACTATTGTGGGTCAGTCGCCCCACACCGGAGCCCGCAGGCCGGTCAAAATCATTGGTGAGGGCGGCTTGGATCGCAGACTCCGTCGTATCGGGGAGCTTCTTGCCATCGAAGCCGAAGAACTTGATTCCATTATCCTGCATGGGGTTGTGCGATGCCGAGATCACGACTCCCGCGCTCGCTCCCGTGGTGCGCGTCACAAACGAGACACCAGGCGTGGGCACAACTCCTAGCGAGAGCACATCGGCGCCCTGGGAGAGCAGCCCAGCAGTCAGTGCCGCCTCCAGTAAGTCGCCCGAGCGGCGCGGATCTCGCCCAATCACAAAGCGCCCCCCTCCCAGAGCCTGCGCCGCTGCCCGCCCGAGCGCTAGTGCGAACTCGGGGGTGAGCTCCGTGTTTGCGATCCCACGAACGCCGTCCGTTCCAAATTTCAGTGCCATCGTTATCTTACTCTCCCGCAGGTCTTGGTGTTGGGGCTGGTCTTGGTGTTGGGGCTGGTTTTAGTGTCGGGGAAGCGGCGGGAGGCGCGTCCACCGTGAGGGTTAGCTGTGCGACGCGCTGCCCCAACAAGCTAATGCCCGCAGGGGGGGTCAGGACAATCTGTCGTGTCTCATTTTTAGCCAACCCCGCGACGCTCACCGAGATCTTTAGCGAGGAAAGCCTGCTTAGCAGCGCAGGTTCCCCACGCACGACCACGGTGCTTGGAGAGAACGTATAGGCCGTCAAGTGTGTCCCCACTGCAGGCTCACCCGAGAAGACCCCCGAGAGTACAAGAGTTTTGGTAGCAGGAGCTTGCCGGAGCGTTAAAGAGGCCCGCACCTGGGTAGGCTGTAGAGTCACACTCGAAACGACCTGCTGGTTCGTATCCTGCGCCACGACCGAGACTTCGCGGCTGAGCGCTTCTCCCGAGTCCGTATTATCTAGCAGCGCCACGACCCGATCCACTCGCGCGACTTCAGAGGCCGGCCCCGACGCTTCCACTTTGACAGGTAGAGACGACGGTGGGGCATACTCAAAACCGGGGGGGGGCTGGTTTTGGAAGAGCACCCGCACCGGGATACTTCGTGTGAGTCGTGCCTCGAGTTCCACCTCCAAAGTAGGTGGTGCCTCTAGTGCGACGCGCCCCCGCGCCTCCCGGGGCAGCACATAGGTAACGGGCAGGAAATTCTTACCCGCGCGTGCACCCACGGCACTCACAGTGACCTTAATGCCTTCTTTTCGCACCCGAGCCAGCTCCTCGGGCGGCCCCGTGAGTGTCACCTGCCCCGGCGGCGGCGGGGTCTTGACCACCAGCTCCAAGGGAAGACCGACCACTTGGGGCTGAACACTCTGTGTGCTACTCAGGCTGCGGTTTCGCTGCGTGCTGGCAATAAAATAGAGCAAGATGGACAGCACCAAGGAGAGGAGCTTGTACTCCCAGTTGCGGCGAAGAAAGGCCATCATGGCGCAGGTGTTTCCTTGTCTGCTTCTTTTACCCGTCGCGTCAGACTGAGGCGTGGTAGCGCTTTTTTCACACCTTTCCCAAATGCTGTCAAGAGCTTCTCTCGCAGGAGCTCGGGCTTAAGCCCTCGGTCCAGCTTGCCACCAATGGACAGAGAGATTGTTCCCGTTTCCTCAGAGACAATCACGACCACGGCGTCTGAGTTCTCCGAGACCCCCATGGCAGCACGGTGGCGCATGTGGACATTGGTGGCAATATTAGGCGCATCGGAGAGCGGAAGCGTGCAGCCCGCCGCGACAATCCGCCCATTACGCAAGATCACCGCCCCATCGTGAAGGGCCGTCCCTGAGTAGAAAATCGTCGTCAGAAGCTCCGGCGTGACCCCGGCATCTAGTACAGTGCCTGTCGCAATCACATCGTCGAGGCCCGTCTCTCGCGCCAGAACAATCAGCACCCCCGTCTTACGCGCCGAGAGCAAGGTCGCGGCAGTCACAATCGCCTCGACGGTCTCGGTGATATTCTCCTGACGTGCTGCACTCAGCGGCGCTCCCCAGAAGTCTAAGCGCCCCAGCCGCTCTAAGACCTCGCGCAGCTCCGGATACAGTAAGATCACAATAGCCACGGGCCCTAACGGCGTCACCGAGCGCAGAAGCCAGTTGAGCGTGACAAGCTCCAGCCAGTCGGAGAGAAGCAGTAAGAGAAAGAAGACCCCGATCCCGATAAGAATCTGCCAGGCACGACGACCCTTGGCCAGCAGGATCAGCCGGTAGAGAATATAGGCAACAACGACTATATCCAGAGCGGCCAGTGCGAGCGACTTGAACTCAATAAAGCGGAGGCTGGCAAACAAGGCAGACATGGGACAGCTAGTAGTATACCCGACGGATTCGCCCGTTCATCGGGGAAGTAAAGTTCATCGGGGCGGTAAAATACGCTCATGAGTGAGCTACTTGCCACCAATACGGGTGCGCCACCCGACTGGGCGCTACGAATGCGCCATCTAATGGCCATGATGGATGAGGCGATCCCCGCTTTCCAGACCCGCTACTGCCGCGCCGACGGAACGCTTATCTGGCGGCAGGAGTGGCCTGGAATGGACGGCAGCGACGATGGCTACGAGAGTTTTCACAACTGGCCTTTGTTCTATGCACTGGGCGGCGCGGAGGATCTGTTCGAGCGCTCACGCTTTCTCTGGGACGCAGTGACGCGGCAGTTCACGGCCTACGGACAGATCTGGCAGGAGTTTGATGCCTACTACGACTGGATGCACCACGGCGAGTCCAATCTCTATCTGTATTATTTTGGGCTCTGCCATCCCGGGCACCCCGTTGAGAAAGCACGCACGCTGCGTTTTGCAAAACTCTACACCGAGGGGATCAACTGGAACGCGACGCACAAGCTCATCCGCTCCCCGATCACGGGGAGCAAGGGGCCACGCTTTGAGAACTCCTGGGGGGACTGGGAGACGCACCGGGAAGTTCTGGACAACTACCCGCCTCCCTTCGATGATATCCCCGGAGTACCCGGGCCGCTGGCAAACTGGAGCGACGACGAGATCTATGGAAAAATCCTGCCACTACTGAATCAGCGCATGATGACGGGTGATGTGCCGCTGAACCTCACGGCCACGAGCCTCGCCACCCACGCGTTCTGCTACACAGGCGAGGAGAGCTATAAGCACTGGGTCTGTGACTATCTGGAAGCCTGGAGTGAGCGCATTGCCCGCAACGGTGGACTCTGCCCAGACAACGTGGATGAGCACGGCGTGATCGGAGGGCGCATGGGGGGCAAGTGGTGGGGCGGCTACTACGGCTGGCGATGGCCGCACGGGGTAATGAGCCTGCTTCAGCCGCTGGTGATCGCCGCCATGAACGCCGCACTGCTCACGGGCGATCTCTCGTACTTGGATATTCCGCGCGGGCAGCTAGATAAAATGGTCGAGCTGGGCCGAGAGGAAAATGGCGTCCTGCTGATTCCCCACCGCCACACGGACGCAGGCTGGACGGCCTATCGCCCCCTCGCCCCAGAGTTTGCACTCCAGCTCGCGTATTTTTCGATGGAGCAGCGCGACTTTGACCGCCTCACGCTCTTCCCCGAGCGCACGACAAGCTGGCGAGAAGTGGCTCCTGGCCGGGGTAAGGGCGACTCCATTCATATCGCACCATGGCACTGCTATCTTCAGGGCGACCTGCCCGACTACCCAACCCAGATCCTCGACGCGCAGTTCGCTGAAGTCGCCCGGCGGCTCGCGGTGATGGCAACCGACGACGGCGACCCCGAGACCTGGGATGTCCACCACTGGCAGGACATCAACCCGGTGCACACCGAAGCCCTCCTCCAGCTTGCGTGTGGCGGCCCACAGGTGATCTACCATGGCGGCCTCCTGCACACCCGTCTGCGCTACTTCGACGCTGAGCAAAAGCGCCCCGGTCTCCCCCAAGGCGTCGCTGCGCTCGTCTCCAAGCTCACGGCGCAGAGTGTGACCGTCACGCTCGTCAACACCGACCCACGCCACCCCCGCCGCGTGACGCTGCAAGCCGGACAGTTCGGCGAGCATGAGTTCGTCGGCCACGGCAAGCGCCTGACGATCACGCTCCCGCCCGCCACTCAGCTCACACAAACGCTAGAACAAAAGCGCTTTGTGCACGCCCCGAGCTATACTCAGCCATGATCCTCGATCCACGCTACTTCGGCCTTGATGATCTCTTGCGCCGCCCCCTTCGCCAGCACAAGTGGGGTAATGACATACTCACACTGGAAATTCTCACCGATAATCGCGAGCCCCTTCTCCCCGCCGACGGGCACTGGCGACCGAGCCATAGTAGCCTCTACGGACGGGCGGAAGTTTCAGAGCTGCAGCTCGTGCAGGATAGCTTCGTCGCCCAAGATGGCACGCAGGTCGTTTCTCTGCTGATCCGAAACCCCTCCGCAGATACGGTATTTGTTGAGCTTGCGCCCCACTGGAGCCACAAAAACGGGCCAGGTGAGACGGGCTGGGTGCACCGCTGCACGCCGCCACTCGATGATCTCCTGGTTCACCTGCCCGCCGATGCCTGCATTGCACGCAACTTCACGCTGTCGGTGGAGGCCACGGAAGACGCGGCGTTTAGAAATGCCACCCGCTGGTTCTTTGAGAGCCGCCCCACCGCCGCGCACGTACAGCACTTCGAGCGCTGGTGCGCAAGTAATACGCTTCTCTTTGACTGCCCCGACCCGTGGCTGACCCGGCTCTTTGCCCACTGCCAAGCACTTCGCTGGCGCGGGATTGTGCCGACCGGCACAACCGACAAAGGAACCGACCCGCGTGCAAGCTTTGAGGAGGCGAACTTCGATGCACCACGCGACGACTGCCCGGCGTGGGACACGCTGATCCGTGAGCGGCTGGTGGGAGCGAGCGTCGAAGGCGACGTGCTCACTGTCACACCCGACAACTTTCTCGAGCTCTCTAGCTTCTGTCTCCAGGGCTTTCACAACACGACTATTGTGTGGGATGACCCGGCGCACTCCACCGACGCCTACGAGGACGGCGACAAGGGCTTGACGATCTACCACGGGCGCAGACGGCTCTACAACCAGCCGACCCTCACCCCGGTGACACTCCCGCTCGTCGGTAGCTCTGGACGGTTCCAAAGAGAATAAGACCAAACGGAATCCACCAGATCAGATCGTTGCTAAGGAGCAGATAGCCAAAAGTCCAGGGCAGCTCCCCCTTGAGTACCGCCATCAAGAACCCGAGTGGCCCGAACACTTTTCCCAGCAACCCAACCAGCACAATCGGCCATTGTCGGTAGGGATCCAGCGCGGCGCAGCCGTACCCAATGCCATACACCCCCACGATCATCCCGATGCACTGCCAGAACTGCGGGTAGTTGGGCGGAGCCATTCCCACCAAAGCGAACGCCGCCAGGGGGAACAAGACCGCCCATGCCCCCCACAAAATATTGTAGCCCGCCGCGATCCACAAAACCACCGTCATCCACCGAGGTGCCTTGCTCAATTTGTATCTCCTTTCCGTTTCTGCCCGCTGAGATAGTCGCGGATGCCAGACAAAAATACGCCCAGGGCAAGCAGCGACAATAGCCATGAAACTGCCCCGTGGTGCACCGGGCTAAACCCCGCAGGCAAGCGCCCCCAGCGAAGAAGCTGCGGAAAAAGCTGCGCCAGAAAGAGTCCGTAGACAATCCCCATGAGCGCGTGCATCACTCGCTCGCCGGGTGGCAAGCGCCGTGTGCGATCCTCCTCCACAAAGTCCGTGAGCGTGATTGCAATCTCAGCGATGAGAAACGCCAAGAGCAGCGTCGCGAGCCAGCCCTGCCAGGCCACCCAGCCCAGTGTGGCTAAAAGGAGCGCATAGATCGCATCCCGGTAGGCATGGAGGCGCAGCTCGCGGCGTGCGTGCGGCTGCCGGGGAAGCTTGAGGCGGTACTCGTGGTAGTACAGCGTATCAAAAGCGCCCAGAAGGCTCTGGGCGAGTAGTAAGTACAGCGCCGTGCTCACGTGGGACGCAGCTCCCCTTCGTAAGAGAGTAGCCGCCCCACCCCAGGAACGTCTAAACACACCGTGAGCCACCAACCCTGCGCCGCGCCGCGCACTTGCGCTGTCACCCGTGGCGCCAGT